>CAYGBH010000179.1:0-8138 GCA_964348055.1 uncultured Pirellulales bacterium | reverse complement strand
GCCTGCGAGGCCGACTGGAACGCCGCCGTTTCTCTGCGGCTGACCAGCCTTCTGTTTGACCGGCCGGGTTTTATACAAGACCCGGCGCCGAACACCATAAATAATACCCTGATGGGTGCTCACTGTTCCTGCCCGACGAAACTCGATGGCTTTGACAAACCTCCTGCGCCTTTTATCCTTCGCAGCCACTCCGAGTCCAATACCGGCGTCTCGCCGCAGGTACTCTGGCGCATCGGCCAAAAGGTTACCGTTATGGAGTTCGACGGCCCGGGTAAAATCATCCTTGGCACAGGCCGCGTGCTTCGCAATATCGAGACTCCGCCGGCGGGCGGCTGCCGCACGTCCGTTGAGCTTGAGATGGATGATTTGGCCGACTCACGCGACGCAAAGGGCTTCCACCAGCTATTTATATACGGCGACCTGGAGCTTCCGTTCAAAGCCTACTGCCAGCTCACCGGTATCAAAGTAGTCCATATTTAATATTGGAGAATATATATGAAACGTCGTGACTTCTTAAAAACCGTGAGCTTTGGTGCGGCAGCACTGGCGATGCCGCGATGTGCTCACACGCTGCGGCACAATGCAAGAGCCAAAAAGCCGAATATCATCTATATAATGCTGGACGAGCTTGGCTACTTTGAATTGTCCTGTATGGGTAACAAGTATCTCAGGACTCCAAACATCGACCGTATGGCGGCCGAGGGCATGCGCTTAACGCAGGCCCTGGCAGGCGGCCCGGTCTGTGCGCCCACACGCTGCTCACTGATGACAGGCCAGCATACAGGCCATTGCACCGTGCGCAGGAACAGTCAAGTCTGGCCGATGCGGGCCGAGGATGTAACCGTTGCAGAGGTGCTCAAAAAGGCCGGCTACGCAACCGGCGGATTTGGCAAGTGGGGCTGTGGCGACAACGGAACTACCGGCGTTCCCGAGAGACACGGCTTCGATATGTTCTTCGGCTACTATAATCAGACTCACGCACACTCGTATTATCCCTGTTACCTTGTACGCAACGGCGAGAAAGTGCCTCTCGAAGGTAACATCGGAGATTTCTACAAAGGAAAGCAATTCTCACACTATCTGATATTTGATGAGTCGATGAAGTTTATTCGTGAGAATAAAGACAGGCCGTTTTTCTGCTACTGCGCGTGGACTCCGCCGCACGGCCGCTGGGGGATTCCGGAAGATGAACCGGCCTGGCTCCAATTCAAGGATAAGCCCTGGCCCAGCAGAGATGCAAAGGTGTACGCTGCAATGGTGAAAATGGTTGACCGTCAAACCGGGCAAATTTTCGCTTTGCTCAAAGAGCTCAACGTAGACGATAACACGATTGTGTTCGTCTGCGGCGATAACGGCGGAAAGCGTTATTTCGGGAACTTCTTCGAACCGAACAGAGATTTTCGAGGGGAAAAGGGAAATCTGTACGAGGGCGGCCTGCGTGTACCGATGATTGTGCGTTGGCCCGGCAAAATCAAAGCCGGCACTGTCAGCGACCATCTGTGGTATTTCCCGGATGTTATGCCGACCTTAGCTGAACTGGCGGGGGTCGAACCGCCAAAGAACATCGATGGAATATCAATCGTTCCCACACTGTTGGGCCGGGCCGCTGACGGTCGAAGGCAAAAGGAGCATAAATTCCTCTATTGGGAGCACCGTGAGCAGGTCGCCGTGAGAATGGGTAACTTCAAGGCCGTCAAACCGGGCAGAAACAAACCATTTGAATTGTATGACCTCAGCAGGGATATTGGCGAACAGAATAACATAGCAAATGAGCATCCGGACATTCTCGCGAAAATGAAAGCCTATGCGAAGCAATCGCACACCGAGAACCTTATAGGGGACGTTCTCGATAAGGAAAAAAGATTCAAGGGTCACGAGTTCCACTGAGTTGAAAGGTCAAAGCTGTACTATGTTTGCGTCCTTCAATATTCTTTAGCTGTATGAATATTGTTTGTCAAAGGCAAAAGATTATCGGCTGCTTCTGTAAATGTGCACTGCAACGTCATCGACAAACATGGGCAGTCTGACTGACAAAGTGCCGCCATTGACGGTAACGGTGCGGGTGGACAGGACGCCGCTATCGGGCTTTATGAAATCTACGGTGTAAGTGCCGTTCGCTAAGGAAAGGTTCTTGAGTTTCAAAAGTTCGCTTTTGAATTTCACGGCCTCTTTGGCGGTAGCTGACGAACAATACGCAACTGCCTCTTTCTTCGAGCTCAGCACATACCGATGGCTACTGGGGGCGGACTCAATCGTGCCGTTGAACCGGAGGTTCGGATAATCGGTCAGGCAGTCCCAGAATGCCCTCAGCACCAACGCATCGTCCTCGAACTTGTTCCGGCCGTTTGGGTTGTAATTGTGCGGGAATTCTGGAAGGTTTTCCGAGGAGAAACCTATTCTCGGTTTCATGTACAAGTCCATCTGCTGGCATTTGGCCATCATAAATTTCCACATATATTTTCTGGTGTGTACGCGTTGCTCGGGGTGTATATAGCTGTACTTTTGGCCGTTGTCGTCCCAGCTTTCCTGGGGGATGTAGGGTTTCTTATACTTTATTCGCCAGCCTCTAGCGTTCTCAACGGTGTGTTTCTTGCCGTAGATCAGGATATCGAAGTACGACCGGCTGAAAATCCAGTCTCTCTGCGTCTCGCTTAATCCCCCGGTATCCATTCCGAGAATCACGGGCTTACCTGGTTGGAGGTTGTTACTATAGTTGCGCACCGTCAGCGACATCTGCTTTATCCAGGGCTGGGTCTTCGCCCAGTTGCGATGATGCTCCTTAATTTCGTGAACGAGGTCATAATAAACATTGTCTAAATCAGCCGTCATTTCAACGAGTTTACAGAACCATGCTTTTTGCGCATTGACAAGGCCGCTCTTTTTATCAGCTACAGAATGATATATTGCAAAGCGGTTCTCCAAATCCGGCCCCAGATGGTCCGTGAATGAGTTCACGTTGTTCGCCGGGTTGAAGAAATGTCCCGGCCAGTCAATCTCGGACTTGTTACGACCGGGAGTATCGCCTGCCCGCAACTGCCAGCCGTTCCACATCAGCAGGTGAATATAAATGGCCTTTGACTGAAGGTATTCGCACTGCCGGCGCAAACGCTTCCAGTAGTCTGTGTTAAAGCGGGTCAAATCGAACTGACGGCTGCCGGGCCTTGTCTCTTCGTACGGGAATAATATATTATCCAGAGACCCGCCGTTTTCTTTCGTAAACTTTTCGATATGCTTCCAGCTCAGCGGTGGATAAGCGCGAACATGGTTAATGCCGTGCTCTGCCGCCCAGTCGGCCCACAGCTTATAGTCATAGGCATCCTCTGCCGCATAAAAGATAAAGTCCGACAGCCCTCCGAACGACAGCAGCGGCTTGCCGTTGTAGATAAAGTAAACTTTTTCAGTGCCGACTTTTTCGAGCTTCAGACCTTCGTTTGCCGGTGTGACATCCCGATAAGCAGCTTTCTCATTGCCTATCCGGACTTCATCCACATACGTGATTCGCTTTGTCGTCGTCGAACGGTCTCGTTCCGGTGCCCTCTTCCAGACCCATTTGTAAATGCCGGTCTTGAAATAGACGCCGCGTTTGTCGTTGTAGCCGATAGGTCCTTCGTATCGAATGACCTTCTTACCGTTTTTCCAGGCTTCCAGCAGGCCGTCTGACTGCCACGACCATTTCACGTGAAACACCCAATCGGTCCAGGTCCCGGTTTTATATTTGCCGAGATTTTCGCTTTTCGAGCCATCCGGCCTACTTCGTTTCATAATTCGGTCGGCGTCCCAGCGCCAATTGACCTGCCAATTACCGTCCCAGGTCAGGACAGCCAGAGGCGGACTGCGCCAGACCTCGCCATCGTCGAGGTCAGGCGATGCGTGCCATTGGGTAACAATCTCCGGCGTAGGGTCACGTTTGTAATCTTCAGGCAGGAAGATACAGAATCCGTACCATCGCTCCACCTTGCCCCCCGGCTCTTTCTTTAGCGTCAGCTCAGCTCGTCTGCTGTTTGCAACTATCGGGTCATCTTTATGAAGCTCGAAACGAGCTGCGTATTTTCCGGCACGCACCGGTTCTTTAACAACGGTGGCTGAGTAGTCACATCCTAACTCCCTGCCCCATCCCTTAAGGTCGCCGGTCTCGAAGTCTCCGGTAAAAATCAGCGCGTTTGAATTACTTTTCGGCTGTGCAGACGGTAAGATAACCGCCACAAGACAAATAGCCAGCCCTAACAATGATTTTACCTTACGAATTGCTCTTCTCATGATTTCTTAGCCTTCTTTCTAATCAAATATCAATTCGCAGCAGGGTGCAATATTTCGCACCTCTTCTATACTTTGTTTATTAATTCATTTATCTCGTTAAGATGTAGTTTGAAATGTCGTGGGAAATCAACGACCATGGCTTTGAGTGATATTTCTTCATCTAAAGCAGATATCCAGACACTCTCCAATTTTTCAATATTTATGTTCCCAATCACGTGGACGATGTGAATGTTGGCATATTTCCACAATTGAACCAGGCTGTTCCAGTCTTCCTCCTGGTAGTTCTGAATGGCGATCCACCTGTCGTTATTCCCAAGATTTGCATAGTCCGGAAAAATCAGGGGACTTTGCTGGTACTGCAAGTGGATTATGCGATGCGTGTTATTAGAGGCAGAATCCACCATGTGTCCTACGATTTGCTTGATGGTGCGATTTTGACTGTTACGTCGTTCGATAATAACATCGTTGCCAAGCGCCGATAGTTTTGGCTCCCATTCTTCAATCAGGGATAATAACTCTTGGCCGATAGATTCAAATTCATTCATAATTGCTCCTGTCAGATTCTCCTTAATGTTCTTGCTGTAAGCATGTCGTGACGTGTTTTTTATATCATCAAATTTATTAATAGTACAATCATTACCGTCGTTTTGGCACCGTCCCCATTGGTTATACATTCAATATGCTTGACATTTCTTTTGATATACCATCAACAAATATCATATCAGTGTTTGCCGAAGATTGTCTCAGTGCTTTTAAAGGTCTATATTCTTCCGAATGCCAAAATTCCTTTGCTTTTTCATATGATTCGAATTCTAAAACAACAAGCCGCTTTGGAGTCCAGCGACCTTCTGCAACCCAAAATTCTCCACCACGTACCAAAAACCGTCCACAATATTTTTTTACTACTTCGGGAGTTGCATTCAAATATTCCTTAATTTTTTCCGCATCATTAATTTCGACATTTGCAATCATATATGCAGCCATAATTATCCCTAATTTTTCAGCTCTGTGTGTGCGATTCATCGCACCCTACCTGACTTTTTGACGGATTCGGTCGGAACAAAAGGCTGGCCTGGTCCCACATTGATAATCCAGGGTCTGCGCTCGCTCATCCGGGGCCATTTCGTGCCTTCTGCATAGGCCTTGTCTATGGCGTCGCGGGGCAGGCAGCCGGCTCTGGCGCGCACGATCTTTTCGGCCTCCTCGGCAGTGTGAGTGGTCACCGGCGCACAGGGAATCTCCGTTTCGGAATTGCCCGGCCGGCCGCTACAGCCTCGATAGATGCTGCCATGGAAGTAAGCAGGCCCGCCGCCCTGATAGGTGTAATCGGCAGCGTCTTTCTTCCCCGGGGCGGCGCCGGTCATGACAAAGACGCTGTTGATGCAGTTGCCGGTCGCTCCCTTTTCGAATCGCGGCCCGCCCCATGTCGCCCAGTCCTCTCCGATCTGGTTGCGGATGTCCACGAACTTGGCCGAGCTGACCAGCGGTCCACGCATGTACTGCGCCTTGAACCAGTTGTGGTGCATGCTGATGTTTCCCGGACCTTTGTACTTGATGAAGCACGAGCGTGTGTTGCCGACGAAGAAGCAGTACTGAACAGTCACGTTTTTCGTCCCGTAGGATATGGACATGCCGTCGTCCATCGCGCCCGAGGTGGTGACGTGGGACACCAGGACGTATTCGGCCGGGGCCTTGAAGCTGAGGTTGTCGCCTGAATTCCGCAGGCGGATATCCTTGATTACGATATTCTTTCCGGTGAGTTCGAGCATCCGCTGAGCGGGGTTGCGATTGCCCCAGAGCGTCGCGGCCCCGCCGCCGTCGATGGTGAGGTTGGAGCCGCTGCCGATCGTCGCCTTGCCCGTGGCGATGAGATCTCCCTTGACCTTGATATAGACATTGCTGCGATTGATCGCCCTGGCGAGCTCGTCGTAAGTGGTCACGACGATTTCCTCACCGCCCAGGCCGCCTTTGTTGAACCCGAAGCCCTCGGCCGGCTCGGCGCCGGTTATCGGGTCGGGGGTTTGAGCGGCTTTCCGTGCAGCAGCGGCGAACAGCGACGAAGGAACGATTGTCGGGGGCCCCCATTTTGAAATAGCTCGCAAAATGGGAACCCTCGGCCACGCTGTAGCCGTTCCTGCAGCAACCGCCGAGCCTTTCAAAAATTCGCGACGGCTTATTGTCTTTGCCGTTTTAGTTCTTCTGCTCCACATTGTTTTCTCCTAAAGCTGGTCAAGTTGCGGGGTACGCTTGTTCATACAAGCTGGCCAATTCTCGAGTCACTGACCTGTAGGATACCACCATTTGCCGATAGAAGCGAGTGTATCAGTCGGTGGCCTGATCCTGAGGTTTCTATGACATTTATCCTGTCAACTAATCAGAACGGCGCTGTATCCCCTGCAAAAGAACGGCAAATATGATAATCAGTCCTTTTATAACCTGCTGGGGATAAGCCGGCACATTCTTCAGGTTCATAATATTCCCAATCATACCGAGAATGAAAATGCCCAAGAGGGTGTTCAGTGCCGTTCCCCTGCCGCCGCTTAAGCTGGCACCGCCGATTACAACGGCCGCTATGGCGTCCAGCTCCAGGCCGACTCCCACTATAGGAGAGCCGACTCCGGTTCTGGATGTGCCGATAATGCCGGCAATTGCGGCTAAGCCTCCGGAAATACTGTATACCAGGAATTTGTAAATCCCAGTGCGTACGCCAGAAAGCCTTACCGCAATCTCATTGCTGCCTATGGCGATGACCAGTCTGCCAAAGGCTGTGTACTTTAGAACCAGAAGTATAATAATAAATACTATAAACATTAAAAAAACCGGTTGAGGAATTCTTAACCAGTAGGCGCTGCCGAAATTCTTTAGTGCCTGGCCCGATTCCGGAAGCAAAATCGGTGCGCCCTTGGAGACGATATAGGCAAGCCCTCTGGCAATGGTCATCATCGCCAGAGTAACTATGAAAGGCGCCATCCGTCTATTCGACACGAGAAAGCCGGAGATACTGCCCAACGCTACACCGACAAGAATTGTCAGAATGATAGATAACGACAGCGGCATAGAGAAAAGAAAGTGGGCGCTGAGCACACTGGCCAGGGCCATCATAGAACCAACGGACAGATCAATGCCTGCGGTTAAAATTACCAACAGCATTCCCATACTGACGATACCTATCCCAGCCATCTGTCTGAGCAGGTTGAAGATGTTTCTCTCGGTAAAGAACGCCTTTGACGAAATTGAGGAAGCTACCAGCAGAACAACAAAAATGAAAATAGTGTTATACTTCAGTAACAAATGAATTACTTTTCTCATATCTCTTTCACACCTTCTATTTCTTGTAGATTTTTTGCTGTCTGTATTCTTTTCTTGTATTAACTTTTATAACGCAGATAACATTATGAGCTGTTCTGCCGGATTTCGTTTTTGCCGATGGCCAGTCTCATGATATTCTCTTCGTTGAGCTGGTCTTTTTCAAGGATTTGCTGAATTTGTCCTTGTCTCATAACCAAAACCCGGTCGCATATTCCTATGACCTCGACCATTTCCGAGGAGATGACGATAATTGCCAAACCTCTGTTGGCGAGTTCGTTTATTAAGTTGTATATTTCTACCTTTGCCCCGACATCTACCCCGCGGGTAGGCTCATCCAGGATAATCACCTTGCAATCGGTTCCGAACCACTTGGCCAGGACCACCTTTTGCTGATTGCCGCCGCTAAGGTCGGTTACTTTGTCTTCCGTATTGTTGGCCTTGATAGCCAGTCTTTCGATCAAACGCTGTGTAATCTTTTTTTCCTTTCCGCTTTTTATCAGGCCGAGCGGGCCGAGCACTTTCTGAAGGCTGGGCATAGTTATATTTGTTCTGACCGACATCGAAAGAATGGT
>CAYGBH010000178.1:0-8141 GCA_964348055.1 uncultured Pirellulales bacterium | reverse complement strand
TGTACTTCGGCACTACCAGTCCACCGGCGCTCGTAGGCAACACGACAGAGTTCAGTCATGATCCAGGACCCCTCGAGGCAGCCACCACTTACTACTGGCGGGTCGATGCGGTCGCTGCCGATAGTTCGGTCCAAGTTGGTGATATCTGGAGCTTTACGACCATTACGCCTCCTCCTGAAGGATGGGCCTGTCAGGATATCGGCACCACTGGCGGTGGTGCTTCGTACGAGGCAGCCACAGGCACGTGGACCATTACGGCCGACGGCTGGGACATCTGGGAAAATGCTGACGGATTACACTATTGCTATCAGCAGCCGACGCTGACCAGAGGCGATTGCACGCTCATTGCGAATGTTGTTAGCTTCCCCGTGCCTGATGGTGGAGACAATTGGCAGAAGGCCGGCCTGATGATCCGTGAGACGCTGGATGCGGGCTCAAAGAATGCGTTCGTAGCAATCACTGGTGGCAGCGGTGATGGCGCAACTTTCCAGTGGCGTACTGATACAGATGGTAGCTCTAGCTCATCGCGTACACTGGTGGGCATAGCGCCGCCTGCTTCTATTAAGCTGGTGCGTGAAGGCGACGTGTTCACCGGCTATGTCTTCTTAGACGGCCAGTGGCAGCAGGAAGGTGAGTCGACTACGGTGGTGATGCCAGATGATGTGTATGTTGGCCTGGCCGTTACGGCGCACAAAGAGGGCATACTGGCTACGGCTGTTATCGACAATGTAAGCATCGACACCCCTAATCCTAACGTTGCCTGGGGTCCGGACCCGGCTGATGGTGCCCCGGACGTACCGAAGAGCCTTACTCTTAGTTGGGGACCGGGAGCTACTGCCGCTTCGCACGATGTGTACTTCGGCGACAGCAGTCCACCGGCGTTCATAGGCAACCAGGCAGAGACCAGCTATAGTCCCGGAACCCTTGTCAAAGGCAAGACCTACTACTGGCGAATTGATGAGGTTGAGGCCGACGGCACTACAAAATATGAAGGCCCCATCTGGAGCTTTACGGTTACAACCCTTGGACGATAATCTTGAGGATTACAACGACACAACGTTGCTGAACCGGCAGGTTCCGGAGCGAAGGTGCTAAAATGGGCCCACGCCTGAGTTTCTGGGCGTGGGCCCTGTATTCATAATAAGAGTTGCAGCCTGTCGGGCCGTAAGAAGGTTGAGAGTAAAAACTATGACTATGCTCTTCTGGCCTCGTGGTTTTGCTTCGCGGAGTTTATCCTGAGCAAAGCGAAGGATTCGCAATGACCGAATAGATGCTCATAACGACGAATTTTAGAAAAACTTCCGAAAAAACCGCCTTTTGCACCAACAAGCCGCCTATTCCGGTAAATTTCCCTTGACAAAATCCCGGCAGTTAACTATTTAAGCTTTTTTTTAGTAGTCGCTTGTATTTAGTATTATCGATGTTTGCAAAATAAATGGGATTGACGAGTTTGTACTATTCTGCGAAGCACAAGACGGCGGCACACGGTGTTGCTTTAATAACGCAAAGTTCAATAAGTGGCTTTCAAAACTGTGTGGAGTAGTTAAGAATGTTACCTTCGAAGAAGACCAGTAAGAGCAGAACACGCACTCGTCGCAGCCATCATCGGCTCGAGACCGCAAATTATTCTATCTGCAAAAAATGCGGCCAAGCCAAGCTGCCGCATGCCGCGTGTGAAAATTGCGGTTATGTCAACCCGAAAATCACATTGAAGCTCGGCAAAGAGTCCTCATAGAAGCAGTAAAAAATGCGAATAGCAATTGATGCAATGGGAGGCGATAATGCGCCGGATGAGATTGTCGCCGGGGCGCTGGAATCAATTGAACTGCTTGCCGAAGATGATGAGCTGATACTTGTCGGCCCCGCCGAAGCGATAGAGCCGCAATTACCTTCTTTTAAGTCCCGCAAAGGTGCGATTAGTGTGGTTCACGCTCCCGACGTCATCGGTATGGACGAGCCGCCGATAGGGAGCCTGCGAAAAAAACCGAAGAGCTCAATCGCCACTATCGCCAAACTAGCTAAAAGAGGCCAAGCTGACGCGGTCATTTCAGCAGGTAATACCGGTGCCTGCGTTGCAGCTTTCCAGATGAGAATGAGAAATCTACCCGGTGTTAATCGCCCGGGGATAGCGGTAGTGTTTCCCACATTTGAAGGGCCCGTAACAATATGCGACGTGGGTGCCAATATCGCCTGTAAACCAATACATCTTTATCAATATGCGGTGATGGCGAGCATTTATTCAAAACATCTGCTTGGGATTGAAAACCCAAGAGCCGGCCTTATGAGTATCGGCGCCGAAGACGCAAAGGGAAACGAGGTCGTTAAAAAGGCACGCGAACTGATGAAATCCGATACGAACATGAACTTTGTTGGCAATATTGAGGGAAGAGATATTTTTAGAGGTGTTTGCGATGTCGCAATCTGCGAAGGTTTCGTCGGCAATGTGATCTTAAAACTCACCGAGGGCCTTGTTGATGGACTGTTCAAGGCGATAAAACACGAGCTTATGGAGGAGAAGCTTCGGCTTGCTATGAAGTTTAAGCCGGTGATGACAAGAATTTATAAGAAATATGACTATAATGAATATGGCGGAGCCCTGCTGTTAGGCATTAACGGAACAGTACTAATCTGCCACGGCTCAAGTCGGAGGACAACGATTAAAAACGCCATTTTGGCCTCCAAAACATATTACACAAAAAGAATAAACGATAAGATCACTGAGTATCTGTCACAAACCCCATTTTGCGAGCAATTGCAGGGACCCAAAACGCAAAAAAGTGCGCTCGGCAACCCTCAAAATGAAAACCCTCAGAAACTTGCGTAAGGACAACTGATGAATAATCTAATTAACGGTTGGGCTCCCACTTATCACGCAGTCATTACCGGTTGTGGTTCATTCGCGCCGGCGAAAACATTAACGAATAAAGAGCTTGCCAAGATGGTGGACACCTCAGACGAATGGATTACGACACGGACCGGTATCAAGGTTCGACATATTACCGCTGACAGCGAAACCACAGCATTTCTGGCCACGGAAGCGGCTAAAAAGGCTTTGGCAGAGGCGAATCTCGATGCCGGAGATATTGAACTTATTATTGTCGCCACTATTACACCCGAGATGGTTTTCCCATCTACGGCGAGCTTCGTCCAGCGGGCTCTGCGGGCGAAAAAGGCCTGGGTGTTCGACTTGGCCGCTGCGTGCAGCGGCTTCATATATGGACTTTCCATTGTCCAGCAGTTCATAGAAAGCGGCCGAATCAAAAATGCCCTCGTAATAGGTGCGGAAACCTTGACTAAGATCACTGACTGGACGGACAGGAGAAGCTGTATCCTTTTCGGCGACGGTGCCGGAGCGGTGGTGCTTGAACGAGTTGATGACCAGCGCAAGGGTATTATGTACAGCACTATGTCCTCTGATGGGGACCGCTGGGAGGCACTGAATTGCCAGGCGTATGGTTCTCGCTATCCGGCGCACAAAGAGCTGGCCGACCGGAAGAAAATCTATATGCAAATCAAGGGTAGAGAAGTCTATCAGCAGGCTATTCGGCGAATCGTTGAAACTGTTACCGACTGCATGAATCATTGTGGATTAGGCTTTGATGATATCAAGATGATTATTTCACATCAAATGAACGCGAGGATTATTGAATCTGCGGCCAAGCGATTAAACCTACCCGACGAAAAGGTCTTTATAAATATCTCCGAATACGGCAATACATCAGCGGCTTCGGTGCCGATTGCCTTTGATGAGTGCGTCAGGACCGGGAAAATCAAACGCGGCGATATTATTATTTTGGTGGCTTTCGGGGCAGGATTGACCTGGGGTGCAAATGTGATTGAGTTTTAACTCTTCACCCGTGACCCGCGATCCTAACCTTCGGATACGAGTCACTGGCCACGAGCGACGAGACATGAAACATGAAGACTGGTTTTTTATTTCCGGGACAGGGTGCTCAAGTTGTAGGAATGGGCGCCGAAATTGCTCAGGCATTTCCTGCGGCGGCAGAGATTTTTGAAAGGGCAAACAATATCCTCGGGTTTGATTTGAGCAGTATCTGTTTCGAAGGTCCTGCGGAAAAATTAAATAGCACGACGATTTCTCAGCCTGCGATTTTTGTAACTTCTGCGGCTATATTAGAGGCTCTCAAGACCAATTCCGCCACCAGCGATATAAGTGCGGACGTAACGGCGGGTCTTAGTTTAGGCGAGTATATCGCCCTTTATGCCGCTGGCGTGATTGGTTTCCAGGATGCTCTTGTCCTTGTACAGAAACGTGGGCAGGCGATGCAAGCCGCCGCTGACGCCACTGAAGGTGCGATGATTAGTATTATTGGTCTTGACGAAGAGAAAGTCAGCCAGCTTTGTGCCGAGGCCAGCGAAAATGAACTCTTAGCACCCGTCAATTTCAACTGCCCCGGGCAAATTGTGGTAAGCGGTGCAAGAGCAGCCTGCGAACGAGCAAAAGAATTGGCGGAAAAATACGGAGCTATAAAAGCTGTGCCCTTAGAGGTGGCCGGCGCTTTCCACACTCAAATGATGTCCAGCGCCGCGGAAGCTCTTGAGTGTGCTTTGTCGAATTGCCCGATTTCAGGACCGTCAGAAATCAAGATTGTCGCCAATATTAACGCAGATTATTACCAGAGCGCTAAAGAAATCGCGGAAGGCCTGATAAAGCAGTTGACCTGTCCTATTCTCTGGCAAAAATGTATGGAGAGACTTCTGGCTGACGGCGTGGAGAAGTTTTACGAAATCGGGCCGGGCAGAGTCCTGACAGGGCTGATGCGAAGAATCAACAGAAAAACAAAAGTCATCAATGTAAGTAATTTGCAATCAATAAAGGAATTATAAGTCTTGTATTTAACCCCCAAGGTTATTGTCGGGCTGTTTAGTTAGGAGCGAAAGATATGTCGGAAAAAAGACTGGCTGTTGTAACCGGCGCCGCCAGAGGGATAGGTCGGGCAATTGTTCTTGAATTGCTCAAGCAAGGCCGCCTCGTCGCCGGACTGGATATAAACGCTGAGCAGCTCAGCGAGCTTGAGAATGTCGTAAAGCAAGCCGGCTTTTCAGTCCTAACCGGATGCTTGGATATAACCGATACAGCCAGGTTTACCGAGATGCTTGAGTCCTTGTCTTCCGAATTCGGCGGCATAGGAATCTTAGTGAACAATGCCGGTATCACTCGTGATGGTCTGATTATGCGAATGAGCGATGAGGACTTCGACAAGGTTATTGACGTTAACCTTCGAGCCGCCTTTATTGCGATGCGGACTGCCGCAAAGTCTATGGTTCGTAACAGGTTTGGACGTATCATCAGTCTTAGCTCGGTTGCGGGCGTAATGGGTAATGCAGGCCAGAGCAATTATGCCGCCAGCAAGGCTGGACTCATCGGTTTGACCAAGACCATAGCCCGTGAGCTTGCAAAAAAGAACGTAACGGCTAATTGCATAGCACCCGGCTTTATTATTACCGAGATGACAGACAAATTACCTCAGCCCGTCAAAGACGCCGCAAAACAAATCATACCTCTGCGAAGATTTGGCACTGTTGATGACGTGGCCAAGGCTGTTGCATTTCTTGCCAGCGACGAGGCCGGCTACATCACCGGCCAGGTCCTTTGTGTCGACGGCGGTATGGCAATGTAACCTGTATCACTGCGAGGCAGTTCTGTAGACCGACGCAATCGCAAATCATAAATCGCTGTCTTCTCACTTCTCCGTTGGCACGAGCCGTTTCAACTCTTCGAACCAATTGACAACAATGTTGATTTGCGTTCCTGGCGCGAGGTCTTCCTGTATCATGAGGAATCGTCCATCCTTTGCCACAGAGTACGTTCGTACGGCTAACACATTCCCATACAAATGGTGCTTGAACAGGAATTTTGGCTGGGCCGGCTCGAACTTCTCTCCGGCTTCATAGGCCACCATCCACATCTCGTCTCCATTCCTGTAGTATAGTTTGTTGGTTTGGGGGTCCCATCGAGGTTCGTATCCGCCACCATCAGAGAGCTTTATCTTGGCGCCTGGACCAGGGAAAGGCTTGACATAGACCTCCCAAGTCCCTGTCTCATGCGAACTATAAGCAAACCACCGACCATCAGGAGAAAACACGGGGCCTCGTTGCCAGCTCGCGTCATCAACAACAGTCTTTTCTGTACGGTCACCATTTTTCAAGTTTATCGCCACTATATTTTGGTCGTTTGGGGGTAAATACACTGGCCCCACTACGGACGTGGCATCCTTATCTATGGAGTAACCGAAATAGAAGTGTCTCGGCACCCGCGCGAGGAGTTCCTCATCTCGACTTCCATCCGTATAAAAGCAGAGTAGGTCGTGCATGTCTTCGGCAGGGTCGTATTTCAGATAGGTTAATTGCCTCGAATTACCCAACCACCGAGGTATAATGCTCATACCATTGAACGTGAGCTGGGTCAGGGTCGCTCGGGGAATGTCGTAAAGCCATATGTCGGCATTAACCGCAGGGTTGGGGTATTGAGAGTCGATGGATAAGGCAATCTGTGTACCATCAGGAGCAAGACTCACACCTTCGTAGGCGCGACGGGGAGCCCCCAAAGGTTCGACCAATCCACGGTCATCAACCCAAACTAGTTCTCGGTCGCTTGACGCCGCCGGGATATACGCCAATATTCCCGTATTCGAACAGACAAATTGAGTCGTGTAGACCTGCTCCGGAAGCGGCACAGGTTTACTTTGCAACGTTAGGCCCTTCAGGTCGAAACGCGCCCCAAACAATGAACCGTTGCGAACAAAGATCAAATGGCCCGAGGGCAGATACCGGCCGAACACACTCCCATCCAGCACCACGTGACGAGTACCGCTGGCTCTCGAAAAGACCTCTAATCGACCTTCCCAGATGCCTTCTTTTTGCCGATAACTCGTGAATAGAATGTCCTTGTTTGGAAGTATATCGGGCCACATGTGCTGGATTTCCCCCCCTTCGAGATCCAGGGTCGTCAACGGTTCCGAGCTGCCTCCTGTGGCTGGAACGCTCAACAGGCCGGTGTTTCGTTCTGGGGAAAAAATTATCGTGCCGTCATCCAGCCATACGCCGCCTCCCAAAAAGGGCGTCTTGCTGAGCTTTCTTGGAGTCCCGCCCCGGATGGACACGACCTTGAGAGCACCACGAGTGTGGTCCGAGTATCCCAGCGACTCGCCATCGGTCGAAAAGAATGGATCTATCGCACCTTCCGTCCCAGCGATAACTGTCACCTTGGATGTATTTAGCTCCTGGACGTACAGCATCCGCTCGGTACCCGTGCCCTGGTCCACATACACGATACGCTTTCCGTCTGGCGAGATGGCCAGAGCATGGTGAAGCAACGCTTCATCGGCGATCTTGGAAACAGGCCGTATCATAGAGCGGATTACAATCGGGGGCGCTGTCGGTTTCGGGCGGGTGAGACTCCATGTCACCAAGCCTGTTACCACCGCAACGACGATCAGGCAAGCTAAACCCACCACCATCAATCGTCGCATACCTACAGACCGCGTTTTTTCAACCGTCTCCACGCTGACCGTAAGTGAGCTAAGCGTCTCGTCTATTTCGATGCCTGCATCTCCTATGTGCTGAAGCCGGCGGCGCGGGTCTTTCTTAAGGCAGTGACGCAGTAGAGACCGGATGTTTGCAGGCGTGCTCTTTGGAAGCACCTCCCAGTTGGGCTCTGTTTGCAGAATATTAGCCAGCGTGTCGGAAATTGTCTCGCCGCCGAAGGCCACCCTGCCTGTTAGCATCTCGTAGAGCACACAGCCGAACGACCAGATGTCGCTGCGCTTATCAGCAGGTTTGCCGCGGGCCTGTTCCGGACTCATATAGGCCGGCGTTCCAATCACCCGGCCGGGCTCTGTAACAGTGCTTTGCTTGTCCACAGCTTCACCACCGACCGCCTTGGCTAAGCCGAAGTCCAGCACCTTTACCTTATCTTCCGGCGTTATCTTAATATTGCCGGGCTTGAGGTCACGATGGATAACGTCATGTTCGTGTGCTGCTGCTACCGCCTCAGCTATCTGTAGGGCGATTGATAACGCATCTTCCAGCCCCAGCGGCCTCTTTGCTATCCGCTCAGCTAACGTCTGGCCGGGAATATATTCGAGGACCAGGTGGACAATGCCCTCGGCCTCTTCCAG
>CAYGBH010000177.1:1382-8162 GCA_964348055.1 uncultured Pirellulales bacterium | reverse complement strand
TATCAACCCACACGGTTATTATTCCCGATGTGACTAATGACCCACAATTAACTTCCAGTGTTAGTATTGCATCTATGACTATCCAGACAGGGGGACACCTCTCCTTAAATAACTATGATATAACTATAAGCAGTGACGTTTACATATCTGGTTCTCTCATTTGTTCCAATGGTGAACAGATAACAGTGGGTGGTAACTGGTCAGCATATTCTGGAGCAACATTTACCGCAGCAACTTCTACAACAACATTTAATGGAAGTGGCAGTTTCAATATCTTATCCAGTGGAACCACATTCTATAATCTCGCCTTCAGTAACAGTGTTAGCACCTGGACATTGACGGATGATTTGTTCTGTACTAACATTAGTCTTTCCAGTGGTAGCCTCTACGATACTAATCAGACTGTAACTGTGAACGGCAATATTTACATTGCCAATGCGCACAACCTTCTTTTTTCGTCAGGAACAGGACTCTGGATACAGGGTGCGGATGGGAATATTTCTAATCCAAATTGGTGGGAGAATAAATTCAAAGCATTAAAAATCGATGATGGCGTAACTTCTACAAGAACCGGAAACGTTCTCACCAGAAGACTCATACTGGGGACCAATGCAATATTGCAAGGTAGCGGGAGTCTTGGTATTGTCTTTCCATATGCTAACGATTTTATAGATATGGCAAGTGGTTCGAGTATATTAACGGGCCCAATAAGTATTGTTCCCGGCGCGGCCACGCTGACGCAAAAAGCATTCAACACAGACCCCTCTGTTGAGGTGAGGTTTTGGTACGTCGACTCTAAAATTGTTCAAATGACAGGCAATTGGACAACAGGGAATTTGATTATATTTGGTCAGACCACTTCCGATACAGAAGCAGAAGCAATGGTGGTAGATACAAATGGCTATAATTTGACAGTCAACGGAAACTTAAGATTAGGATACTCAGTCGGATCTACAAATAACTATTTTGGAAAAATTATCTTCAGTACAGGTACCCACAGTATTAGCGGAGATGTTTATGTTCATGGTGCATATACTCACGGCTACTTTGATCTCGGCTCAGCCGATATATCGATTGGAGACGATGTTAGTTTCAGTTCTGCCACGGTCACTGCAGGCACCTCCACCATTACCTTAGACGGGTCAAGTGCAGTTGATTATCAAGATGTTACATCCGATGATGATAGTTTCTATCATCTCAAAATAAATAACACTGGCATAGGCACCCGGCTTCAGGATGCAGCCGATATAGATGGAGGGCTCAACGTTGCAACAGGCACTTTAGACTTAAATAGCTATGATATCACAATAAGTAGTGATGTTTACATAGATGGAACAGGCTCATTAACCTGTTCTTCTGGTGAACAGATAACAGTAGGTAGAAATTGGTCAGCAGCTTCGGGAGCAACATTTACCGCAGCATCTTCTACAACAACATTTAATGGAAATGGAAGTTTCAATATCCTATCCAGTGGAACCACATTCTATAATCTCGCCTTCAGTAACAGTGTTAGCACCTGGACACTCACCGACGCTCTCTATGCAGCTGGAGATTTCACTATTACCAACTCATCAGGAAATGTTACCTCAAATCACAAGGATCTTACCATAGCAGGAGACTTTACAGTAAATGGTGGTAAGTTTACAGCAGGAGCTTCTACAATAACAGTAGCCGGAAACTGGGATTCATCAGGAGGCACGTTTACGCGTGGGTCGAGCACAGTAGATTTAACAGGCACAGGGAATTTGAAGACTACAGGTGGTTGGGCTTATCATTTCGCCAACCTTAAAGTAGCTGCAGCAGGCAAGACAACAACAATACAATCCAATGTCGGTGTAACCGATACTCTTACGCTGGGAGACGCAACCGGAGAACTTAAAGACGGTGCGCCCTTATTTTATGTCATATTGTGGAAGAATAGCGGAACACCTTTAAGTCATGGAGGCGCTACGATAACAATATCGAGAATTGTTTATCGCCCTTCAGGTGGAACTGTAACAGTTTCGGGAGGAAATTATGGGACTTTAGATTATTTAGAGTTATATCCAAGTCTCTCAAATGCTACTTTCAATCTCGGTGGTGACGTAGAAGTTACTGGCCGTTTATTTATTGTTGCAGACAATGGAAGAAGCGGTATTGTTTGTAGTACCCAAGATAATGCCCTCACAGCAACCGGTTTGTTATTTGGGAATAGTAGTTTCACTGGTTCAACTAAATTAAACTGTGGAACTTCGACAATAGATATAGGCACAAGTGGTGTTGATATGGCAATCAATGGAGGTTCTCATACCTTGAATCTTTCAAGCGCAACCGTTTATTGTGCTGGAGACTGGCAGTTAGTTGATGGTTCAGGTTCTATAGACCAGGACTGGGGCACCTCCACTGTTGCCTTTGACGGCTTAAGTACTTCTACTTCTACCCTTACTGGTTCAGCCACATTCTATGTTCTTGTTTCCTCTACAACCGGGAAAAATGTCGAAGTAGCATCAGGTAATGAAATCAATGTAACTAATCATCTTAACTTTGAAAACATTACCTTACACTCTACCTCAGCTGGAGCTACATGGTATCTTAACCTTTCAGAATCAGGCACCCAGGATGTTTCAGGTGTGGATGTGCGGGATTCCAACGCCTCAGGTGGAGATACCATTATTGCATTCACTTCTATTGATTCTGGCAATAATACCAACTGGGATTTTGGCCCGCCAGAAGCAATAACTGATTTGAGCGGGCAATGTGATGGCGATACAGGCGATGTAACCCTCTCCTGGTCCACTCCTGGAGATGATTATAACTGGCAAAATACTCTTGTTGATGGAAGTAAATATAGAATTGACTATTCAACTTATGTTATCGCCTGGAGCACAAACACCTATGATGTGGAGATTCCCACTCATAGCGTAGCTCCCCACACCCTGGTTTCCTATACAGTTACCGGCCTCACCGGCGGCACAAGTTACTATTTCCGCATCTGGACAGCCGACGAAATTCCTCTATGGTCAGGTCTCTCCAACGGCTGCACCGTCTGGGTCACCCCCATCCTCAGTATTGATATCCAGCCCTCAACCCGTCCTTTTGGAGAAGTGCCTGCGAACGAATCGGATGTACTAAGCGATGGATTTACAGTAGAAAATACTGGAAATATAACCCAGAAGTACCAGTTACGTTTGACCGGTGTTCCCACAGGATGGACGGCGAAAAATGTGACAGGTGCGCCAGGGTGGAATGAAGTAAAGATCCTCGGTTTATTTACCACGCAAAGCCCTCCGAATACAACTTATTTCAATGATAACCCTCCAAATTTAGGTGATGGTGACATAGTGCGCACTACTAGCGATGACGAAGCTACAAGCACTAATTTTGCCATCTCCGGGGAGGGTGTAGAAGTTAAGGGTTACAACGTTACAGTAGGTGGAATACGTTATTTGTGGTTCCGTTTCGATGCTCCTTCTGGAACAAGTATAACGAATGAACAGTTCTTAACAGTGACTGTAACAGCAATTCAACAATAGGAGGAAAAAATGGAAGCTGAGCGAAGAGAACTTAATTCACAATTGAATAAAGGGGGTGCCGTGGGAAAAAGGCTAGACATTAAGACAAAGGTCATAGAGTGGTGTAATCGGGTAATCTATTGGGGTTTGATAGTTTTAGTTATTTCTTTGCCTGTTGCTTTTAATCCTAAATTTCTCGATGCATTTGCTTTGCCTAAAGTAACAATACTTCGCGTTGTGGTTTTAATAATGTTAGCCAGCTGGATAGTCAAAACAATCGAAAAAGGAGAATTTACCTGGCGGAAGTCGCCTTTGAATCTACCGGTCTTAATATTTGTCTTTGTTACTTTTATTGCAACCGTGTTTTCTATTAATCCTTACTTTAGTTTCTTTGGCCAACATATGTACCACATGGAAGGGCTATGGGCGACACTCATTTATGTTATTTTGTACTTTTTAGTTATCGCTAATTTAGATATTTCCAAGATACGAAAGATTATTATGGCTCTTCTAGTTGCAAGTGGGTTTACGGTCGTGTATGGTCTACTTCAGCATTTCGGCATAGAATTTGTAAACTGGCAGATTTCCTCCAAGGGAAGGATATGGTCCAGTATGGGAAATCCCAATTTCTTTGCCGGTTTTCTGGTAATGGCAATTCCATTATCCATTGCTGTGCTAATCGATTGGAGAAGAGAGAATGGAAACAAGTCGTTTTTGAAGACAAGTCTATTAATCGCCCTTCTTTGTTTCCAATTGCTCTGTTTAAACTTTACTTATTCACGAGCAAGCTGGATTGGCTTATTTTTTGGGCTGGCAATTATTGCAATCTTTTGGAGAAGGCAACTAGGCAAGATGAGAAAGATTTTCAAATCCACCATTTTAGTTCTATTCCTTGTGCTTTTATTCATCTTTTCATTCAAAGCAATAGAGATGAGACGATTAGCTTTAAAAAACTTAGAACCCTTAGAGACCCACGGTTTAATTTCCAAGACTGCCAAAAGGTTAGTTTCCATAATCGACCTAAACGAGGCAGATGCTGCGTCTCGTATCTCAGGATGGAAAAGCGTTTTGGAAATATTTAAGGACCGACCATTGTTGGGAACAGGACCCGATACGCTTAGCATAAACTTCAGACGCTATGCGTTGCCTGAATTCTCTCGTCTCATCGGTAAAGCATTAGCCAATCCTGCTTACGCCCACAACGAAGTCCTGCAAATAGCCGCTACTATGGGGATAGTGGGATTACTTTCATATTTATGGCTTTTACTAAATTATTTCAGAACCATCGTAAAATTTCCTGATCTATGGCAAGCCCCAATTGTAGTTGGAATAGCGGGTTCTATAACAGCAGTATTGGTTAATAATTTGTTCAGTTTCCATACAGTGACTACGGCAACCCTTTTCTGGTTATTTTTAGGGTTCACCACTGTTTTGTGGGCTAGAGAGGAAGGAAAAAAGTCAATCAGTATTTCTATTCCCCGAGCGATTAAGTGGGGAATTTATTCGCTTGTCCTTCTTCTAAATCTCTTCTTAACTGTAATCTTTCTAAGAATTTATTTTGCGGATGCACATTTTCCAAAAGGGTTGTTCTTCGAGTCAAAGAAACGATATGATTTGGCCATTTCCGAATATGGAAAGGCCGTAAGAATAAATCCTTGGGAACAGACTTATTACCAGAACCTTGCAAAAATTTATCAAGATGTAGCGCTTTTACTTCCGGATAAGACACAAAGGATTAGACTTCTTGAAGAATCAGTGGCCGTGTATAAAAAACATCTGGAGTTGGTTCCTCAAGATGCACTGAGCCACAACGGCTTGGGTATAGGATATGTGCATATGGCTGAGCAATTATCCGACCAGGCTTGTTACCAACTGGCTAAAGAATCTTTTCAGTGCTCGATACAAATGGCACCACATTTCCAGGAACCTTACATAAATTTAGGAACGGTGTATTATCTTCTGGGTGAAAAAGAAAAAGCATTACAGAGCTATGATAAGGCTTTGCAGCTTAATCAGTATGTGCCACTGATATATCTAAATCTCGGGAACCTATATGCACAGGAAGGAGAGATAAGAAAGGCAATTAGTTATTGGCAGGATGCATTAGACTTAGACCCAAATTTTGAAGAGGCAAGGAGGAATATCGAGAGTAATAGGAAGTTCTTCGAGGAACCTTCAGGAGAAGAATGATTAGAAATTCACAAAATCCAAATTCAAAGAAGGATCGCTATTCCTGCTAATAACGAGGAATCCCGATGAACAAATCGGAAACTAAAACGAAATCAAAGGAGGTAAGAAAAAATGAAGAAGTTCTTTTTAGGCATTTTGACAGCGGCCGTGATGGCAACATTTGTTAGTCCTTTAGAGGGTGGAGCGTTATCTACGAGGATGGGGGAAGTAAGAATCGACAGGATTCGTCCAGGCAAAACCTTCAGTATGCTGGAGGCGTTAAACATGCCATTTAAGGTAAGTAACGGTAGCACATTTCGTGCGGAATTAAAGATGGAGATTGTAATTCCTGTTAAGGGAGATGCGGATTTACGGCCTGGATATGAGCCACTTCCTGACTCATCGTGGATAAAACTATCACGAGATTTCTTCATCCTCGAACCAGGAGCCGATGCAGTGACTGATGTGGTTTTCACTATTCCAGAAAAAGAAGAATATTTTGGAAAGAAATATCAGTTCTACATTATCTCTCGTATTACTCGGGGAATAAGTAATGTCAATGTTGGCCTAATGAGCCGTTTTCTCTTTAACATTATCAGCAAGGAAGGAATGAAGATATTGCGAGGGGAAAAGCCGCCAGCGAGAATGAAACCTATTGCCAATTTGAATTTCAGTCTTCTCCCCTGGGAAGTATTTTTGAAGGGAACTAAACTGGGAAGACTCGTTGACGTTTTAAAGGACACGGGGAACCAACTTAAAATAGTCAACCCTAACGACCAAAAGTTGAAATTTAGTTTGAAATGCATAACAGTTAAAGAGGCTGGAGTAAGTTTAAAGACAGGTTACGAAGACTGTCCAGATCCTTCTTTTTTGAACTTCAGTGAAACTGAATTTGTTGTCCCACCAGATTCAATAAAGAAGATAAAAATGTTTTTGAAATTTCCCAGACAGGATGAGTATTTCGGAAAGAGGTATATTTTTATAATCGTTTTGGAAAACTTGGGCCAGGAAATTAAAGGCAAAGTCTATAGTAGGCTTTATGTTACTACGGAAAGAAAAAATTGAAGGGGAGGGGGTGATTTAGATGAAGAAGTTAATTCCCATTCTGGTATTTTTGGCA
>CAYGBH010000177.1:0-1282 GCA_964348055.1 uncultured Pirellulales bacterium | reverse complement strand
TTGCCTGTTCTGAAGATTGTAATAGTAAAGGGAAAGCTCTCTTTGAGAGGAGAGCCAAGCCCAGGTATTGCTATTACAGGAGAGGTTCAGGCATATTCAGGAAAGATTACCTGACAACAGGGTGAATTCCATTTCTGGTTATGGTGTCCAGGGTAATCGGTCGTAACTAATTAAGGGTGGTCTTAATAAGAGAGCGGCTTGTAAAGAAAGGAGCAGAATATCGGTATATGCGGGAAGCGCTATCTGTTAGTTTCTGGAAAAGAGTGTGTATCATAGGGATGAGAAAAAGTAAAGCGAGAGAAATTTAAAGGTAAACTTTAAAATGGAATTATCTTTGCGAGCGAGATAAGTAAAGGATTGAGGTTAACAAAAATAGAAAATAAAGAATATTCTTTATATATGTGATATTGGTTAGGAAGGTTTCTTGAAAAAGGCAAATACGATGTTCTCGAAAGACTTTGAGATAACAGGGAAAAATTCAAAGGAGAAGACACAGCGTATTAAAAATCCTCGACGGGGGTTAGGTGGAATCTATGGAAGGTAGAAAAACGCAAGTACATATCTTCCATATTGTTGCCATGACCATCTTACTGATGGTAGGGATATCTTTGCCTATTTTGGCTGCCACTTCAGGCACCGTTGGAATGTCGGTTACCGTCGATTTAGGCCCACCTGCATCGATTACGGATTTGGTGGCGACACCGGGGACGCAGGTGGGAGATATTAACTTGGCCTGGACTACGCCTGGCGATGATGGATGGAATAATCAGTTGACTGGTTGGCCCTACACTGTAAAGTATGATACCCGGAGCGTGGCGGAATTGGGTGGTAGTACAACGACCTGGTGGGAGCAGGCTGCCTATACATATGTACAAGGTTGGGCGGCTCTTGCTCCAGGAGTATGGGACGATACGCACTGGCTGGCTGGTTTAACGCTAGGAACTACTTATTATATTGCTATCCGTGCTACAGATGATGCAAGTAACGAGGCGCTGGGTAATAATGTGGCGAGTGCTATGCCCAGGGCGGATGCAACTGCGCCGGCAGCAGTTACCGATTTGGTTGCCCAGACATGGACTGGTGAGGGAGAGATTCGCCTGACATGGACGGCGCCGGGTGATGATGGATGGAGCGGCCCGATAAGTGGAGGCGAGTACAGAATCCAGTTCTCTTCTAACTATACGGTTTCCTGGAGCACTAATGATGCACAAATTGACAACCTTTCATATTCGGTTAATCCGGGAGATCCACAATCTCGCATTGTGGACCAGACGGATGGCTT
>CAYGBH010000176.1:0-8188 GCA_964348055.1 uncultured Pirellulales bacterium | reverse complement strand
GTCAGGTACGCAATCCATCCCAGATCCAGTTCACTATCCCCATCATCGATGGGTGGACTTTTGTCACCGTCTTTCTCATTGTAGTCTAATTGGCCGTTGAAGTTCGTGTCTTCTCCATAGAACAAATCTTCCGTAACATCCTTGACCAACAGCAGCTCGCGTATTGTCCTGAAAGGACTGTTCCGGGCCCTATATCCAAACGGCAACTCCTCATAATATCCACTTTCGACACCTCCCTCGCTCGGCGTATCATTTTCGTCCCGCCAGTCGATTATCGCATCTGCAATTTCTTCAAGCATCTCCGGCAACCCCAAAAGTTGTCCTTTGGTAGCAACGTTCACATTTAATTTACTCGCCTCATCAATGACCCGGGTCGTAAATGAGCACCTCTCTAACAGAATATCATTAAAATCTTCTTCGTTATCACTCCACAGGTCCGTCAGGCAGTCACTTTCCCTTGTGTCCTCGTTAAGCACACCAATAGCTGTCTCTATCCCTGCCCGACAAGCCCACTTGCATCTAAGCCCTTCTATCCTGGCGAAGCACACCTTGGTATCGAGCCGACTTTTGCGCCCCAGGACCGCAACGATAATCGTAAGCACCACTACTACCCACAACACCGTTACAAGAACAAGCCCTTTTTTGTCACCATCAGTACCCATTCTTTCAGCTAACCTTTCGCTCACCGATTCTTTCCTATCTGCCCGTCGGAGGGCTGGCGCCGGAACTACTTGGTTGTCCGCTTGGCTGACCACTTGGCTGACCACTCGGCTGACCACTTTCTTGGCCACCTTGTTCTTGCCCACCGGTCTCAGAAGTACTGGCCGCACCGACTGCAGACCTGACGAAATTCACAACAAAGGATTCGGTGGCCGGTTCTCCTCGGTCCGGCAATTTTCCTACTATGTTTACCTCAACCAACTGAGGCAAAATCTCCATTTCCTCCGGCCATTCAGTAGACCATTCTTCCCCGTCAAAGAATCTGACCTCGAAAACATCAATATCCTCGGCGATGACCGTCAGTATTCCGCCCGGCTCATCTTCTTCATTGGGATTTGGCCACAATCGCCTCATTAGCACCGATTCTTCTTCATTCTTTAGCAGATAGTATTCCACTTCATATAAATCACCTTCCGGATAGCCAATTCTGGCCTTTGCTCTGCTGACAGTGTAAAAAACCAGATAGCTCATGTTGATCTGCTCTGATTCCTGGACTGCCCCTATCAATTTGGTGTTTCTTATGTTGTCGTCACGGTACAGATTCACAAGGTCCCTTGTGATCACGTTCGATGCATACCTTACCTCAGCAGCAGCATTGATATGATAGTCCACCTTCTCAGAACTTGCTGTAACGGCCCTTAGTGTCCCCACCGCCACCAATGCAACAAATCCTCCTATGGTCACTGACACCAACACCTCTACCAAAGTAAATCCTGTTTTCCTCAAACACATCTTCTTAATCACTCCTGTTCGACTTCAACCTCAACCTCGATAAACACACTAATCCCGTCGAGCATCGTATTGGCCGTAATACTATAGGGACGATTACCCTCGACCCAGCTGACCGTTATAGTCACCAGATAGAGACTATCGATCTCCATGTATTCAGTAACAACTTCCCAGCGATACTCCGGCTCAGGCCCTTCAAAGACCCCTTCCATTTGCCCTAATTCGATGAATTCATCGATGCCGACATAATCAATCAAACTAAGCTGCTTATCAATCAATGATGCTGCCATTTCATATCGTCTGTTAAGTCTTGTTCCACTAAGAGACCTTGTGCTGATTGCTCCCACTGTCAAAACAGCTCCGCAAAGGATAGCACTCGCAGTGATTGTCTCAACCAGAGTAAAACCTCTATTTTTTCTTTCTGCCCACACCATTATTCTGCGTCCAGATCAATGGCACCAATTCTCACATCGGTACCAGCTTTCAAGTCTTCAACCGCGCCGAAATACATTTTTGCCTTGCCGGTGGCAGTGCTGATACTTATCGTATAATGGGTTTTGCCGTCACCGACCTGAATTACCGCCGACTGTGCGGTGCCATCCGGCAAAAAAACTATCGCCTGCTCGTCGTCCCCGGTCGTTGTCTCCAAACCGGTCGGCGTGATTTGAACGTCCTCGAACTTAACATCACCTTCGAATTCCACCGGCTTGCAATAAGAGTCCTTCACAACCATCTGCTCTGTTTGCTCGGTATCTTCATCCCATTGCGTGGTAGCTAAATAAAATGCGTTATTGGCTAAGTCCAATTGTATCTCGTACTGTTTCTGTTTCTCAATCGCCATTATCCTTGCATATTTGGCCGTAAGCATAAAGTGGCGTGCCGCTTTTTCGACCAGCATTTTCTTATATGTCCCCACATAAATGCCGCCACCAAGGCCTGCGAGAAGCGATATGATAATTATCACCGCCAGCATTTCCGCAAGAGTAAAGCCGCATTGCTTCGCTTTGACCTTTAATTTCAACTTTTGCCTTTGTACTTCCACAATAAGAACCTACTTGAGTTCATAGTTGATAATTCATAAACTACGAACAGATTTAATTGTTATATATATCTGTGTTGTCACCCTCGCCGCCTTCTACGCCGTCGGCTCCGAGGCTTATCAAATCGTAACTGCCCGGATTGATTTCACCCTCCGCAACATAGATATAGGGGTTGTCCCATGGATCGACCAACTGACTTGGCTTTATATATGGTCCGTTCCACTTTTCCTCCAGGTCCGCAGGCGGAGCAAGCAGTACATCAAGTCCCTCCGAGTCATCCGGATATCGCCCGCAATCAAGACAAAATCTCTCGATCGCATCTTCTATGATTGCCATCTTGGGCCCTGCCAGGTCCCACTTGGCCTTGCTGACATGCTTAAACATTTTCGGCGCAACAAATCCTGCAAGCAGCCCTATAATGATAATCACTACAAGTAATTCTATCAGTGTAAATGCCTTCCTTTTCTCCTTCTTCCACTTCATTTGATTACCTTTCATATAAGCTGTTTTATAAATCGCATTTTGCGAATCATGGTTCGAGCCGCGAATGGCGAACCACTAATTACCGTCAAAGCACCCCTGAACCAACAGTCATTAGAACGATTGGCAGCAGAGTCGCCACTATTATGAACCCTATCACTAAAGCTAATAGCAATATCAAGAGCGCCGGGAAAATCGCCATAAATCTGTTTATCGCCGAGTCCGCCTCAGTATCGAAAGTCTCAGCGGCATTGAGCAACAATTCATCGAGCTTGCCTGTTTGCTCACCTATGGAGGTAATTTGCACAAGCAGCGGTGGAAAATATCCCGACTCGCCCAAAGGGCCGGCCAACGACTCACCACGCTTGACCTTTTCAGCCACAGCATCGATTTCTCTGCCCAACAATTCATTACCAAGCGTATCACGAACAACACTAAGAGCCTCCAAAATTATAACGCCTCCTTTGGTCAGCGCTCCAAGTGTCCTTGCAAATCTGCCCACCGCTATTGTCCGCAAAACCGAACCCAAAATAGGTATCTTCAACTTAAAGGCATCCCATTTGACTCTACCCTCAGATTTCGTCCACCTTATTAGGTAATACAGTCCCGCCCCAATCAGAACGAGAATAATCCATCCGTACACCCTCGTAAGTAAAGCTTTCGTAAATTCGCTCATTCCTAATAGCATTCTTGTCGGCCAGGGCAGTAACACGCCGCTCTCGCCTATCGTTCCTATTATAGTCGGCAGTATCCATGTGATTATGATAACCACCGACGCAAGGCCGACGCACAAAACGAAGATAGGATACGCCGAAGCATTTTTCATATTTGTTTTTATCTTCTCATCCCTGTTCAATATTCCTGCCAGTTGAGCCGATGTCTCATCAAGAATGCCCCCTGTCTCTCCGACCCTTATCATCGACAGATACAACGGGCTGAAAACCTTCTTGTGCTCAGCCATAGCCTCTGAAAGTGACTGCCCGGAACTGACCGCTTCAACAAGTTCGCCCAGCATTTCTTTCATTGCCACCTTGTGCTGTTGTTCGCGAATAAGCTCAAGACCATTGAGCAACGGAAGTCCCGCTCGCAAAGCCGTGCTCAACTGCGTGGTCACGGCCAGAACGTCTTTACTGCTAACTCTTCGCGAACCAAACCTCACAAACCTCGACAGATCCAGCGCCGCCTTCTTCTCACCGTTGACACCCGGCGCCTGAGCCGCTTCGGCCAAATCTGTTACGAACTGACCCTTATTAGCCAGGGCAACAACAGCACTTCTGCGGTCAGACGCCTCTATCGTCCCTCTAACGTGTCCGCCACCTTTGTCAACTGCCTTGTAAGAAAACTGGCCCAAAATTACGCCTCACACAATTCGTTTCTCGTAGGATGATTCATTCTTCTTCACCAATACTCTTTGCGACCCTGAAAACCTCCTCAGGAGTCGTGACACCTTCTAATACTTTGGCAAGACCATCATGCACCATACTTACATGGTCTGCCGGCGCCGCCTTTATGATTTGGTCAGTTGTCGGTTTTGCCGCTATCAATTCCCGAAGCTTGGCGGTTATTCTAAGTAGCTCAAACATACCTGTCCGCCCGGCCATGCCCGTCTGGCCGCACTCATTACAACCAGCACCATGATAAAACTTCGTACGAGGTTTAATCTCTACTGAGCCATTTAAAGCCCTGATTAAGTTTTCATCCGGCTTGTAGGGCTCCTTGCAGTTTGGACAAATCTTGCGAACCAGCCTTTCAGCTAATATTGCTTCGAGTGAACTGGCTAACAGGAATGGCTCAACGCCCATATCAATCAACCTGGTAACTGCCCCTGCTGCGTCGTTTGTGTGAAGTGTCGAGAAAACGAGGTGTCCGGTCAACGCCGCGCGAATTGCTATATTAGCGGTTTCTCGGTCTCGGATCTCCCCCACCATCACAATGTCAGGGTCGTGACGGAGTATATGTCGCAGGCCCGTGGCAAACGTAAGTCCCCTTTTCGGATTGACCGGCATCTGGTTAATGCCTTCAAGCTGATATTCGACAGGGTCTTCTATAGTTATCATTTTGACAGCCGGCGAGTATATCTTATTCAATGCCGCGTAAAGTGTCGTTGTCTTTCCACAACCGGTCGGCCCTGTAACAAGTACAATCCCATTTGTTTTATGGAGGCATTTAGTGAAACCACTCAGACACTGAGGGTTCATCCCCAACTCTTCGAGCCCTATCAATGATGCCGTCCTGTCCAGAAGTCTCAACTGAACACCTTCGCCGAACACTGTCGGTACGGTCGAGACACGAATATCAACCCTGCCGTTTTTGCCGGCAAATTCGATATGACCATCTTGTGGTACAAATCGTTCGGCAATATTCATATCTGCCATAATCTTAATTCGCGAAGTAATCGCCGCCTGAAGACGTTTTGAAGAAGGCGTTTTCTCCACAAGCATACCGTCAATTCTGTACTTTATCTTTACCTCTTGCTCAAATGGTTCAATGTGTATATCGCTCGCGCGGACCTCAATCGCTTCCAGTATTATCAAGTTCACAAGATTAACTAAAGACGGCTCTCTGGCCAGCTCATGCAGCTTCGCTGGTGAGTAATCACCGTTATTCAGTTCAGCTTCTGTTCGCTGTTCGGCCGGAACAAGGTCATCCAGCATCCTTGCCACATTGCTGCCGTAAAATTTCATTATTGCATTTTCCATCTCCAACGGGTCAGCGTAATACCGGCGCACCGAGTAGCCTGTTACCATCCGCAAATCCTCAATGACCCGCGGCTGGAACGGATCTGTCATTGCCACCGCTAATAATTGATTATTGCCTCCGTTCTCCACGTTCAATCTCTTCTCAAACTGTAACGGCAAAATACTGTATTTGCTGACCAATTCTGCGGGCACAAGGGCAATGATTTCACCGCTTACCGAAGCATCGGTCAAATCTACCCTCTCTATCCCCACTTGGAGCGCAAGTGCTTCATTCAACTGGCTTTGCGTTACATAGCCAAGCTCTAACAAAATCTGGCCCAAACGCCGATGTTCAATCTTTTGTTCCGCAAGCGCGAATTCAAGGCTGGACTCATCCAAATACCTTTTTTCACAAAGTAACTGCCCTAACTTCTTCTTATTCATCCGCGAGTTCACTCCTGTCTGGTTGTCTCAGGAACAATATTCCCTTAGAATCACAAATCCCTATAAACAAAGAGCTTATGTCTACTCCGCACCGAATACGCTCAGACACACGATTATTTTCGTGTGCAGTGAGACCCATAACTATCATATCAGACGCTTGAGAATGCCGTTTTGTTACAAAAAAATGGTTTTTATCAGCAAAAATCCCCTATCGGTTCCCGAGGCGGGGTCCCTCCACGCACACCGGGCCTACCTGGCGACATTGACTTGACACGAAAAAAAGACAAATTCTCAAACCAAATCTGAATCTTCCGGTTGTATTTTTCACAAGTACTGACTTATCATTTGACACATAATAGGGTATTAGTTTAAACAATTAAGACAATGAAAGTATCCAAGTTTGCCAAGAAAATTGCAATGGCCTCAGGCATCGGCCAACTGATGGATGATTTGGGCACTGCTCTTACGAAGAGTCAGGATATGCTTATGCTCGGCGGAGGAAATCCTGCTCACATTCCCAAAGTTCAGCAGTATTTTCGAGAAAGCATATCGAGGCTTCTTGAGGATGATGGTGCGTTTGAGCAGGTCATTGGAAATTATGACCCGCCTCAGGGCAACAAGGAATTTATCGAAGCCATTTGCGCGCTGCTGAATAATGAATTCGGCTGGGCCATAAAACCCAAAAATGTAGCCCTAACCAATGGCAGTCAGTCGGCGTTTTTCATCCTTTTCAACATCTTTGCCGGTGCCTTTGAAGGTCGGGTGAACAAAAAAATCCTGTTGCCGCTTGCGCCCGAATATATCGGCTATTGCGATGTCGGCTTGGCAGATGATTTGTTTGTAGCCACCAAACCTCAGATCAAACATATCGATGAGCACATCTTCAAATACTACGTTGACTTTGACCAGATTAGCGTTACTGATGAAATTGGGGCTATTTGTATATCCCGGCCTACTAACCCTACCGGTAATGTTCTAACGGACTCTGAAGTCAGGAGGATCAGCGCTCTCGCCCGTGCAAATAGTATCCCGCTGATTATTGATAATGCCTATGGTACGCCGTTTCCAAATATCATCTTCACAAAGGTCGAACCAGTATGGAACGAACACACAATTGTATGTATGAGCCTTTCCAAACTTGGCCTGCCGGCTGCGCGTACGGGAATTGTCATCGCCAACGAAGAAGTTATCGCTATGGTTTCACATGTCAACGCCGTCATGAGCCTTGCTCCGGGCAGCATAGGTGCAGCCCTGACGACCGGCCTGGTTCGCACCGGTGACATCCTCCGTTTGAGTCGAGACGTTATCAAACCATTCTACAGAAAAAAGGCTGCCGAGGCCGTGAAGCTTCTCCTTGAGGAACTGGACGGAATTGATTTTCACATACACAAGCCCGAGGGTGCTTTCTTTTTATGGCTATGGTTCCCAGGACTGCCCATTACAAACGCTGAACTTTATGAACGACTCAAAAAAAGAGGTGTTCTGGTTGTCCCCGGCCACTATTTCTTCCCAGGACTTAAACAGCAATGGCAGCATAAAAACGAGTGCATCCGTATAAACTACTCCCAGAGCAAAGAAACGGTTACAAGGGGGATAAAGATTATCGCTGACGAAGTCAAACGAGCATACGACGCCACTTAACCGTGATTTTGTTTTCTGAGGGACATACTCTCAGCAGCTTATGCACTCACACCACTTCGCCTTTTGGCTGTCTGCTATGTATCGACATGAATATGATTCCCATTACAAGTGTAAATAGCCCTGCAAATAAAAGCCCTAAGCTAAGATAAAGCCAAAGATAATCCGCTAATGAAAAGATTGAAAGAACATAAACAATATCGGGGACTATGCTGTCACCATCTAGCTCAGCCCTAAATCTTATCAATATAAGACCCTCTCCTAACAGGATACCAGCTAATAAAAGAAACAAACCGAATCCAATTATCACCTTGTACTTACTCATCCTTGCCAAATCCTCATACTCAGTACCACGACAATCATCGGAAATAGCCTTTATCTCACAGATAATTTTTCTATTTAAATGATTTAGTTAGATCTCTAAAGTTGATTTGCCTTTCGGTAAGTCAAAGCAAACTG
>CAYGBH010000175.1:0-8267 GCA_964348055.1 uncultured Pirellulales bacterium | reverse complement strand
GTCATGTCGATTAAAGAACGGCGGAGCTCTGTATATTCATCGGAAAGAAGCGCCTCTATCGGCACGTCTACAAAGAGCGGGTCTCCATAGTACTCATCGCGGTCTGCAAATCCTAACTTCAATGCTTCGGTCAGTACGTGGATGTAGTCTGCGGACAGATGTCCCATTTTCTTCAAATCAAAGCCTTCCAAAAGTCGCAGTGTCTGGCAAAGATATGGGCCCTGCGTCCACGTATCACATTTGCAGACAGTGTAGCCTCTATACTGCACCTTGACCGGGTCCTCTACGCGAGTTACATGCGCAGCAAGGTCGGCCTTGCGGAGAAACCCCCCATTCCTAACATAGAAAGCCACTAATTCTTCGGCGATATCTCCCTTGTAGAAGCGGTCTCTGGCTGCCTGCAGCTTCTTTTGGCGGCTGCCGGGCGTCCTTTTTTCCGTTTGAATAAGTTTGTGAAACGTGATGGCAAGATTCTCGTGCCAGTCTTGGGGACCACGTTCAGGCCCGGAATCGAGTAACTCAAGGGATGGCGCTACGACTTGTTCAAAGGTCATCGTTCCGTATAGTTTAACTGTCGTAATACAGAGGCTCAGAGCGCCGGGAACAGGTGCAGCCTTCATGCCGCCGCTGCCAGGAATTCCATTTTTGTAATACCATTCGATGGCGTTGCGGTCGAGCGGTGCTCCTCCGAGTCCACACAAGACTTTTACTTCTTTTTTGCGTGCATCATAGATAATAAGCGGTATCTCAGCGCCGATTGCATAGGAACCGTAATCAGTTATGCTTAGCGCCAGAAGCGTGGCGGCTGCTGCGTCGGCTGCATTGCCACCCTGTTCAAGTATGGAAATTCCTGCTGCAACAGCTTCTTTCCCGCCCGCTGCCACCGCTCCGTCTTTTCCGGATGCTTGCCAGCCGATCTGGGATGCACCCGAGGCGGCATACATGGTCAAGCCTGATTCCTCGCCTTCCTCACCATGAAGGGCATGAGGTCTCGTTGAGTAATAGAACCAAACTTGATCTTTGATCCACTTGGCGTCCTCCTCACTCACGTAATCGGAGGGTTCCTGTGATGAGGTTTGCCAGAAACGAGGAAGTTCCCGGAAGTTATTCTTTCGAGGATCCTTGCCGGTCAGGTACGTAAACAACATGCAGCCACTGGCATACCGAGCAAGTGCAGTCCCATGAGCGCGATCGGCATACCAATCCTCAAGTTTGTATCGATTCAGGGCATCAAGCCACAACAGGCTTGCTGGTACTAGAGTAACATTATGACGCTCGCCGTTGATCTCCATGTTTTCCAAATCAGCTCGAAGCCTTTCGTAGATTTGCGCAACAGGATGCTTCAAATCCGGCAACGTGTGGAGACCGGGGTGCATGTATAAAACGGTTTGAGCGCCGGACTCAACGATAGTGCGGTGTATCTTGCCCAGTGCTGTTAGGTTCCGTTCGTACGCTATAAACTGTCCAAGAGGGAGTTCTGCAGGTCGCTCAACCCAAGCTGGTATGAGGTATCCTGGACGTCTTGCCTCCAAGATGACGTAATCGAAGCGGTTGGAACGAATTAGTGAATGAATCTGATCGTTTGCAGCAAATTCTGGGAGATTTAATGGGATTCGTCCAAAATCAAGAAACTCGATACCGTGGGGATTATCGGGTTGTAGCAATTGACTTACGGCTTGATAATCGAGACCGTCCGCTTTACAGAAGCCTTCAAAGGACTGATAGAGACCGCCTCCATAATAAAACACGCTATTTCCGAGGAAAAGGACACGGTGGGATCGAACATCTTGTCCAAAGGTCGGTGGGCTTATCATGAAAAGAAGCCCAATAGTGAAACATTGAAGCCAAACTCGCATTTGCTAATTCTCCAAGTTACTAGTTAAAAATAGTCACACCTAACCGGGATTTCCCACTTACACTTCACAGAAACTCTCCAAGAAATTGCAGTCTTTTCATAAAGCATAGTTCCTGGCATTGCTTTGCTGTTTGCCGAAATACAAAATTCACATTTTAACAAATTGCCTTTGATTGCACCACTTTATATGGGAAATATAACTGTCCCACAATCTTTAGGAGACTTGCGGGCTGGTTCCAATGCTACTCTGCGAAATAGCTCGCTACGAAACACGAGGTGGCAAATGCTCGAAGAATGAGTTATAATTGGCCGGCTGATTTGGATTTTAAGATGATTGAGAGTCACGGCGGTGTTAATGGAAAGGAGTATAAATCATGCTTCGTGAAGCAACGAAACAACATCATTGTCCAATTAATTTGTTTATGATTCGTATGTTCAGTTTACTCGTCACAATCTGTTTATTGATGCCGACACCGGCTGCCGGACAGAACTGGCCTTCATTTCGTGGCCCTTCAGCGGCCGGTGTTGCCGAAGGTTATCGGCTTCCAGTTAAGTGGGATATTGAACGAGCAGAGAACGTTCGCTGGAAAACTCCTATTCCCGAACTTGGCCATTCCAGTCCGGCAATATGGGGCGACCGCATTTTTGTCACTACGGCCGTTAAGGACCGGGGCCAATCAGAGTTGAAGGTGGGCATGTACGGTGATGTCAGATCAGTGACCGAAAAGAACATTTTCAGCTGGCAGATTTACTGTGTAGACAGAAGAACTGGTAAGATTCTGTGGAATCGAGAATCTCACAAAGGAAAGCCAAAGGTAAAACGGCATCCAAAATCCAGCCACGCAAGTCCTACTCCTTGTACGGACGGAAATTACGTCGTTGTATTCTTTGGTTCTGAAGGTATGTACTGCTACGATATGGAGGGAAATCTTATATGGAAGAAGGACCTTGGCAAACTTGACTGGGGTTTTTTTAGCAGCCCATCCGCGCAGTGGGGAGGGGGCAGCTCACCGGTCATTCATGAGCAGATGGTAATTATTCAATGTGATGTTCAGGAGAATTCTTTTCTTGCTGCCTTTGATTTGGCCGATGGTGCTCAGATATGGAAAACGCCCAGAAATGATTATCCAACGTGGGGCACCCCAACCGTTTATACAGGTAAAGAGCATTCCCAAATCATTGTCAACGGATATAAGCACATCGGCGGATATGATATCAAGACAGGAAAAGAAATCTGGAAAATGAAGGGCGGCGGCGATATCCCGATTCCAACGCCTATTGTAGCTCGCAATCTAATCTATTTTACCAATGCCCACGGAGGCATGTCACCCATCTATGCTGTGCGCCTTTCGGCAACCGGCGATATATCACTGGATGAAGATGAATCGAGCAATAAACATATCGCCTGGAGTTATAGCAAAAATGGGAACTACATACCAACGCCCATAGTATACAAGGAGTATCTCTATTTCTGTTCAGATAAAGGCAAAATAAGTTGCATCGAGCCCGAAACGGGTAAGTTGCTGTACCGTGAAAGCATAAGTTCCTCATCGGTTCCTTTCTCAGCTTCTCCTGTTGCAGCGGATGGAAAAATCTACTGCACCGCCGAGAAAGGTGATATATATGTTGTAAAAGCTGGGCCCGAATTCAAATTGATAGGTATTAATAAGATGAATGAAATCTGTATGGCGACACCTGCAATTTCACAAGGGGCCTTGTTCTTTCGAACGAGGAACCATCTTGTTGCTGTCGCGGAAGACAGGTAATGAAAGTCCAGGGCTTCTTTATTTGAAGATTCTTTTCATCGCATCTGCTGTTTTTTTCAGCCTGCCCGGCTCAAAGGGCAGCACCTCAGCGGTAACATAGCCGTCATAGCCTATCTGGCCCAGGGCTTCTTTGACCGCTTCGAAATTTACATCCCCTTCCAGCATGTCTACAAAGCCTTCCGCGGTGCCGAAAGACAGCTTAAAGTCTTTTACGTGGACGCGCTTTATCCGCTCGGCGAGGATTCGAATCCACTGCTCGGGGTAGCCGGTCAGCAGGACGTTGCCGACATCAAAGTAGGCGCCTACCATTTTGGAGTTGAAGCTATCGATAAAGTCTCGCATCTCCAGCGGGCTCAGCAGAAACTTATTCCAAACGTTTTCGATACATATTGTCACGCCGGTCTCTTCGGCAGCCGGCAGAATCTGCCTGACTGCTTCGCCGGCACGCTCATAACAAACGTCGTACGCAATTACCTCGGCATCGGGCAAAAAGAACACATCCACGGCACCGGGGACGAAAAGATATGCATCGGTGCCGAGCCATCTTGTTACCTGCAGAGCCTTGCGGGTAAAGTCAATAATTTTCGCTCTGTGCTCAGGGTCGCTGGCGGTGGGCGAACAGGTCCAGCTTTCGCCTGAGGCGACACTTGCAATCTCAATGCCGATTTTTTGGGCAGTGGCCACAATGTCTTTGCACTGGGCTTGTGTGGCGCGGTCTGTCAAAACGCCTTGGCCGGCGACGGCGAGCTCGATGGCGTCGAACCCAAGGTCCTTGGCTTCTTGCATTGCCTCGGCTATCGGCTTTTTGGCTTCGAGTCCACCTTCGAACATCCAGTAACTTGCGCTTATCTTCATTTTCCATCCTGTTCAATAATTCACACCTGTTTAAACAGCTACCATTTCCCAATTAACAACAGTATAATAACAATATCTAATCAAGCCAAGGTAATGTCTGGATTTTTTTTGCACATAAAATCCAGCAGAAGCTCTTTTGGTGCTGGTCTGGAAAGGAATGGCAGATGATGGCGCAAAGAATTCAAAATTCAAGAAGGTTGTTCCTGGATGCGGCGGTTTTGGTCGTGTTATTCTTGGCCGGTCGTGGGTGGGCATTTGAGTTTCCAGGCCCTGCGCCAGGTCATGGGCAAGGTAAGATAAGCCAAAGCGAGCTTGTTTTGGAAAACAGAATTCTTTCATGCACCTGGGGCATTTCCGGAGGCCAACTTAAGCCGAAATGCGTGACGAATAAGCTGTCTGCAACTACGCTTCAGCTACAAGAGACTGAATGCTTTAAACTGGTTTTGGACGGCGGGCGGGTTATAAAGGCTTCTGACTTGAAAATCGTTGGTAAGCCGGACATGAAAAATTTGGAGCCAAAGCACAACTCATGCCGATTGGCGGAGCGATTCGGCGGCAAGCAGATTACCGTTGTGCTTGGCTCACCTGACATCAACCTCGAAGTTCAATGGCGGGCGATATTGCGCGACGGTTCAAATTATGTGCGGCAACAGATAGACTTCACGACTAAGAATAAACCAATCAACATAAAAGAAATAGTGCTGCTGGAGCTAACAGCGCCGCATGCCGAGGTAATGGGCATCGTGGACGGCTCACCCGTGGTGGTAGACAATGTGTTCTTCGCTTATGAACACCCTCTATCAAAGAGCCAAACACTGCCAAGCAATCGCCACCGTTTGCGATGTAGCCTGCCGGGCCGAACCACATTGAAGCTGGGTGGGCAGCTTGTCCAAAGTTCGGTTATCGGCGTTGTTCCGCAGGGCCAATTGCGCAGAGGTTTTCTGTATTACCTTGAGCGTGAGCGGGCGCACCCATATAGGCCGTTTCTGCATTACAACAGTTGGTACGACATTGGCTACCGGGCTGAGAAAATACAGCAGCGCCAATGTTTTGAAGTAATCGAACTATTTGGAAAAGAGCTGTTCAAACGGCGAGGCGTAATGATGGAGTCGTTCGCTTTGGACGACGGGTGGGATGACACTGCTTCGTTGTGGCAGTTTCATAAGGGTCTTCCCAATGGGTTTGCCCCGCTGCAACAGGTGGCGGAAAAATATGACTCGGCTTTGGGTGCCTGGCTTTCTCCCTTCGGCGGCTACGGCCAGGCAAAGCAAGAAAGGCTCAAATATGGGCGTGAACAGGGCTTCGAGACAAACAAAAGCGGTTTCTCCTTGGCTGGTCCTAAATATTACGCTCGGTTTCGCGACGTCTGTGCCAACATGATCCGGGAGTACGGATTGAGCTACTTTAAGTTCGATGGTATCGGTGCAGGTGGCAGGCCAACTGGAACTGGTCCTGAATTCGTCCGCGACATGCAGGCCCTGCTGCGACTTATCAGCGAGCTGCGCCAGGTCAAACCTGACGTCTTCGTGAACATCACAACAGGCACATGGTCGTCACCTTATTGGCTGTGGTACGGCGACTCGACGTGGCGCTCAGGGAGAGATTGGCACACTCACGGCTGGGGCTCGGAACGGCAGCAGCAGATCACTTACCGCGACAAAGAAACGTACCATAACGTCGTGCGCCGAGCACCCTTGTATCCGCTCAATTCACTTATGACCCAGGGCATTATGCTCGCCAATCACGGACTTCCAAACCAGGTTGATGGTCTGGTCGAAGACATTCACGCATTCTTTGCCAGCGGAACTAACTGCCAGGAGCTGTACATTACCCCCTCTATGCTGCGGTCACAGGACTGGGACGCTTTGGCTGAGGCGGCGAAATGGTCCCGCGAGAATATGGACGTGCTGGTTGATACTCACTGGATAGGCGGTGACCCGGCCAAGGGCGAAATTTACGGCTGGGCATCGTGGGCTGCGAGAAAGGGTATTCTGTCGCTGCGTAATCCTCATGACAGGCCGGGCAAGATCACGATAGATATCGGCAAAGCCTTCGAACTACCTAAAAGCGCGGCACAGAGGTATTCTCTAAAGAGCCCGTGGGAAAAAGACGCAGCCAAGGCCCCCGCTGCTTCGGCTTTGCAAAGCAAAACGACGGGGGTGCTGTCTGCAGGCAAAGGGCATACCTTTGAACTGAGGCCTTTTGAAGTGCTGGTTTTTAACGCAGCGCCTCTTTAGGGGGAAGAACAGTTCATTTTTTTCTTACGACCTCCATTTTTCGCCAAAAAATGAGCGTTAGCTTTTAAAAATACGTAGTTTCCACATATTGACAACTCGCTCATCAATCGAATAGGATGTGTTAAATTCACGGAGGAGCGGTTAGAAAGCGGAAATCATTTCCTACCAAGCTTTCCCCACAAGGAAGCGGTTGTTCTTGAGTCGAACCCTGACAAGGGTGTAGCCGGAAAACGGTTGGTCATTGCGCCCATGTGGGAGTTTTTCGTCGAACAACGATGTGTTACTGCAAGGAAGTGGATATCGAGGAGAAAGGAGGTGCGTAGACAAAATAGAATTTGTAGTAATCAAAAGGATTTACGCTGTATTAAAAGGGCAAGGAGAGTACCTATTGTCGTCTGCGGGCGGTCCGTAGCTAAGAAAAAATTATTTGCTTAAAAATATTTTGGAGGAGAAACAAAATGAAGAGTTCGAGAAATAGCAGAAAGCTCTTTGAATTGTCTGTTTCAGCTGTGGCCCTCTGCTTGAGTTATGCTTCCATCACGGCTGGAGCTGTCACGCTTCCCTTTTGTAGCGGCTTCGAGGAATACGGTGTTGGGGCACCCCCATCCCCACCTTGGATTAGAGTTTACAACGCGAACTCTATTGTCGTCGATGAACGCGCTTTCTCAGGCGCCAAATCGTATAAGCTCCGGGGGAGCTGGGGTTGGTCGGATACAGCGTATGTGGACGTTCCGTTCCCAGATGCGTTTAGATTTGAGGTGGCTTGCAACGTGGAAAATGGCGCGGTAGCCGTGGGGCAGTTGCAGTTCCACGGGGCCACGGTTAATGACCAAAATTCCATATGGTTTAGTCCGGACTGGGATAAGATTGCTTGGTTTGATGGTACTACTATCGTACCATATTGCCATGAGAATACATGGTACCGAGCCGTTGTTACAATCTCTGGGTACCTGGGGTCAAGTCCAACAGCCGACGTTATTGTTTATGACAAAAACGGCAATCAGCTTGGTGCTGAGTTTGGGCTTTCTGCGAAAAATGTCGGTCAGACGCCTCAACAGCATTTTGTTCTTCATACACGCTCACAACCACTGAATGGGCAGGGTGCGATCGGTTACATTGACGATGTGTGCATAATTACTATAATCACTGTAGCGATCGACATCAAGCCGGGCAGCTATCCCAACAGCATCAATCTCAAATCCAAGGGAGTCGTGCCAGTGGCAGTGTTAACGAGCCCAGACTTCGACGCCACCACCGTCGACCGGGCCACAGTGGAATTTGCAGGAGCTGCGCCACTGCGTTGGGCATGGGAGGATGTGGATGATGATGGTGATGTGGATCTGCTGTTTCACTTCAAGACGCAGGAGCTGAATCTGGATGAAAACAGCACAGAGGCCACGCTGACGGGCGAGACACTCACCGGGAACGAGATTGAAGGAACTGACGAAGTTCGCATCGTACCAGGGAAGAAATAGATTCTTCCAGTCATAACCGGCCGGTTTGGTGTTGCAAAGTCCTCTAACTCCAACGCTGTCATAGGGCTGTGAGTATTAT
>CAYGBH010000174.1:3733-8287 GCA_964348055.1 uncultured Pirellulales bacterium | reverse complement strand
TCCAATATTCCGTAAATTCGATTTGCAGACTTGTTCCCGTCCCATCTCCTTGATTTTTCGCATGGCGGGCAGCAGTATCGCCAGCAATACAGCAATGATAGCAATCACCACCAACAATTCTATTAACGTAAACGCTCCTGCCTTATGTCTGATGTGTTTTTCTCTGTAATTCATCGTTTTTCCTTTCATAGATTTGTGTAAGGGGACTTGTGCCAAATAACCTGTGACGACATCGTTGGGTCAACATAAATTGTATTATTGTAGATTTGTGTATTTGTGGTCTGCCCGGAGATTCTAAATATCTTTCCGCCGTCGTTTTGGCTTATGTTATATCTTACGGACAATCCCGCACGAATGCTGTAATAGACACGCAACTGCGGACGAGCAACAGGATTAGCGTTTTCCCGTGATCCATATTTTGGAATGCTGCCGTTTTCTACCATTGAAACAATCCGAATCGACAGCTTTTTGCCTGTCCCAAGCGCATCAAGAAGAGCGTCGGTCACATCAATGACGATATCCCCTCCCCCGTCGCTCCAGGAACCAAGTACCGTCGAACCGGCCGGACGATTATTTATGTTAATCGTCATTTCACCCCAGGTGTTGTTTGAAACTAATTGGGCCTGGAAAATTCCAGTTTCGCTACCGTTATCAAGAGAGTACAAATGGATTTTTGCCGAATCAATATTGTTGTTAAGCGTTGACAGGTCAAATCGCAGGTACGATTCACGATGAAAACTACTAGCGCTAGAAGCAATCTTGACCCAAAGTTCGGGGTCTGCACCGTAATTTGTACCGCCTTTGAAATAGGCATCGGCTTCCGGAAACAATGAAACGTCCGGATCCGGACGTGAGTCGGTATAGTCAATAAAATCATAGATTTGACTATTCATCTGCTGCATCTCATTGAGCAACTCAGTATAAAGGTTACCTGACTCATCGACGATGCCCTTGTTGCCGTTGGCATCATCCTGGAACTTAAACCAGTGCCAACCAACCACATATCCGGTTTCAGCCAATGTCGAAACAAAATTCTGATAAAACGAACCACGTGAGGCCTGGTCGAGTACGAGCCAGCCGGCTCCACTTTCAACAATGGGCATGTCCTGCATCGCATAAAATTCGGTTATCATCAGAGGTCGGCCGGACCACTCTGACATATTTTGAATTTCAACTTGCCTTGAACTCCATTTATGGTAGTGATTCATGGAAAAGACATCGACATACTTGCCGGCGTTTCTCATGAAGTCTTCAATGTTTTTTTCTGTGCTGTGGCAACGACTGCCGAGGTACATATGATTTGAATCGACATTTTTTATCGCTGCTGAAACCACCGAATAATACCGCTCGGCCATCAGTGCCATGTACGCATATTGATCTTCCGTATCCCAGTTATCGGCAGTCTTGCCTCTTGTAGTAAGAAATTCGATAGCTGTAATGTAGTTTTTATCTGTGGGGTCGGTAATTGCAAGATGAGCGGGAAGCACTTCGTCACGCCAGGGCAGTTCATTGTCCGAGAAATAACCAAAAACATGTGGATCATTTTTATATGATGAAAATCCTTTAGCAAGCTGATTGGCGTAAGTTTCAAATTCATCATCGAAAACAGGCATTTCAATACGGGGATAGCGCTGTCTTCTATATTCAGCGATAAAACTGATCTTGGGACAATAGGCCAGGGGTGTTTGTTTCTTCAAAGAAGATTTAATTATATCGTCATTATCACTCCAGCAGCCGAGTCCATTAAATCCGTATTGAGGGAGCAATTGATATATCTCATCGGCCTTGAAGTCATCCAGGTGAACGCTGTTCGGGGCCAAATGCACATATAAATATCCTTCCGGATCGATTGCCCACCAACGGCCGTCAATCTTTTCGACACGGAAAAAACCTGTCGCCACGACCCGGTGTGCCTTCCATCCGCCGTATTTGCTCAATTCAAGATTCTCAGGTTTAACGATATAATCCTCTCTCGAATCCAAAGTCCGACAGTAGAAAGGATAAAATATTCCAGAAGAATAGACCTGCGCATTGGGACCAACGTCAGGACCGCCGCCGTCCAAGCCTGGTAATGCTTTTATTTCTGCCTCGGAGAGAGCGTGGTCATAAATCCTCACATCATCCATGCTCCCTTTAAAAGCTTCCCTTGTTCCAGTATCAACAGATGCGCCGATATACAGATGCGTTCCAGTTGCGGCACTGATGCCCTTCGTTGTCGTCAAAGTCTTCCGAACAACAAATTCACCATCAACATAGAAATCGACCGTAATCGTACTACCAATTTTTGTATACACAAATGCATGATGAACCCATTGACCTGTTGCATAATAAACATCACTCGCAGCTTCATCTATTCTAACATCAGAATAGGATGATTTGCTGCCAACTCTAAATCTCACTCCGCCGCCAGACCGGAGCTTTACCACAAAACCCTGCCCAGTGGCATTGTTTGGAAATCTGGCTAACGGCTCATAATTGCCTAAAACATTTGCTGTTATCCAGTAGGCAATCGTAGCCGAAACCGCAGAGATAGGCACATCACCGCAATCTACGGAATAACCCGTCGGGCCAGGAAAGGTTAACGAACCGTTTAGTGTCGGATCAGCACTAGCCGGATCCCACGTCGGGGTTGGCACACCAAAGGGAAAAATCACACCATCATAGCCGTTAATGGATGAATCATTTGGATTTCCATCTAATTCGTATAACGCGGTCAAGGAAGCATTAGCAACCGCACACACAACAAAACATGTACACAATGCCATCATTACATTCTTCAATACGACATTCCTTCAATCCGGAATTTCCCAGATATATTTCACTGAAACACTCCCGCAAGCTTTAAGTCTCATAATAACGTGATTTCATCTCAATTTCAACAATATTCCGGTTCGATATATTTTTTTCGGTTTCTTTTTTGAGTCATGGTCCAGGTTATTTTAGACTTATCACTCTCGATGAAATAGATTGTAAATCATTGTTATAAAATCCTCCAAATCGAGCTATACGCACCTTATTTCGTTTATAACGTCATCGAATTCTTTTAAGACGCTCTGGTCTTTTTGCCCGATGAAAAGGTTGACCAGGAAAATCGTCAGACAGTTTGTGATAAATCCGGGAACTATTTCATACATTGTGCCGCTCAATCCAACCTGCTTCCACAATACAAGCACGACCGTTCCGGTTACCATCCCCGCCAGAGCCGACTGCCAGGTGGTCTTGCGGGAGAACAGCGCGAAAAGAACTAAAGGCCCAAACGCCGCCCCAAGGCCGCCCCAGGCATAAGCAACTATGTTTAAGATTGTGTCACTGGGGCGCAGCGCCAAAATTAACGACATCATCGAGATTATGATTACGCAGATTCTGCCAACTAAAACAGTCTCTCTTTCTGCTGCGTTTTTCCTTATTGCCTTCTGATAGAAATCCTCTGTCAGCGCCGAGGACGAAACCAGGAGCTGTGAATCTATCGTTGACATAATCGCCGACAAGATTGCCGCCAGCATTATCCCTGCCAGCCACGGGTGCATCACTTTGCTTATCATAAAGATAAACACCTTTTCTTCATCGGCCAAATTATCGAACATGCCAATGCCTACAAAACCGATAACCACTGCTCCGCTCAGTGACAGCACGACCCAAACGATAGCGATAGTCATTGATTCAGCCAGTTTGTTCACGGACTTGACAGACATAAATCGCGCGAGGATATGCGGCTGACCGAAATATCCCAGACCCCATGCCATTGCTGAAACAATCGCTAAAGCCCCGGCCGTACCCTTTTGCGGCAGTAAACTTGACGATATATTTTTCAGTTCCATAGCTTCTCTTATCGCCTGCGTTCCTCCAATTTTCATACAGGCTACTGCTGGGACCACTACCAAAGCCAAAAGCATTAGCGTACCCTGGAACAAATCTGTCCAGCATACCGCCAGAAAGCCGCCCAAGAAGGTGTAGGCGATTATTATCCCGCCGCCGACGATTACCGCTGTCTCATATTTAACGCCGAAAGTCGATTGAAACAGTTTCCCTGTGGCCACCAGACCCGAGGACGCATATATCGTGAAAAATATCAAAATGATAATAGCTGAAACAACCCGTAGTAGCCCTGTGGGATCGCCGAAACGCGATTCAAAAAAGCACGGCAGCGTTATCGCATTGGTTTTCTGCGTATAAACTCTCAGCCGGGCCGAGACCAGCTTCCAGTTCAAAACCGTCCCGATAAACAGACCTATCGCAATCCAGGTGTTTCCCATCCCGCCGAGGTAAATCGCCCCCGGCAGCCCCATAAGCAGCCAGCCGCTCATGTCACTGGCCTGTGCCGAAAGTGCCGTCACCCACGAGCCCATACCTCTGCCTCCCAGCAGATAATCTTCTATGTTGGCCGAGCGCTGATAAAAGTAAAAGCCAATACCCAGCAAGACTATAAAATAAGCAATGAATGTGATTAGAGTTGGAATTGACATCAAAGGTCATCCTTTTATTTTTATACGACCGATTCGGCCAATTTTATTTGAGGCGGAATCTGAAAACAAGGCTTTATTTGACAGGCCTGCA
>CAYGBH010000174.1:0-3633 GCA_964348055.1 uncultured Pirellulales bacterium | reverse complement strand
GAGAAATAGAAAGTTTGAATTGCGTATCAACTCCTGCGGCTTATAATGGAAGGCCAATTGACAATGCCAGTCGTTTTTCTGGACGGCCGAACCCGAGGCTTATTACAAGGAGGCATTTTATGTCCGAGTCACCTGAATCCTCAAACAACCAGCAGCGTCCCCCATGGTGGCGTTCGGTTGGCCCGGCTCTGATCATCGCCTGCGTGGTGTTCGGACCGGGGAGCCTGTTAATCAGCTCTAACATCGGTGCCAGGCATGGATACGAACTGCTCTGGCTGCTGGTCTTGACCGGAATCCTCATGGGCACCTACATGACTACGGCGGCCCGCATCGGAGTGGCCGGTGGTGCCACACCCTGTACGCTGCTCGCTCGGCATCTGGGTCGGCCCGTCGCCGCCGTCGTCGGTATCATTCTCTGTCTTACTTGCATGGCATTTCAGTTTTCGAACAACCTGGCTGTCGCTGCCGCCGTTGACACCCTCGGTATTGCCCGGCTGTTTGGGAATCCGGAGCAGATGAGCGAGCAGACGAAGAATCTTATCGACACCGGCGTGCTGTTGATATTCAATTTGGCCATTATTATCTTCATCTTTACGTTGAGACGGGTCTATCGAGTGCTGGAGCGGATTATGAAGGTCATGGTGGCTGTCATCCTGCTCTGCTTTTTGGTGAATCTGTTTCTCGTGCGGCCGGACCTGATCGCAATCCTGAAGGGGTTGATTCCCACTCTGTCGGAAGGCGTATCTCTTGGCTTGCCGAGCCGCGGCGATACCGGCGTCGCCGACCCTATGATACTGGTCGCTTCGCTGCTTGGCACAACCTTTTCGGTGGCTGGTGCATTCTACCAGGGCAATCTCGTACGGGAGAAGGGATGGACAATCAAGGATTATAACCGGGGGATTGGCGACTCCATTGGCGGCGTCACCGTCCTGACAGGTGTCAGCGCAATTATTATGCTGACCAGCGGTACGGTTCTGCGTGGGCAGGCGGCCAACGATATCAGTGTGCTGGCCACACAGCTAAGGCCTTTGCTCGGCACGACCGCCCACGTACTTTTCTGTGTCGGATTGTTTGCTGTGGCCATGAATCCATTTGTCATCAACGCGATGATTGGCGGCAGTATCTTGGCCGATGGAATCGGCAAACCCGCAAAGTTAAGCGACCCATGGTCGCGTCGCTTTACAGCCGTCGTGCTGCTGGTCGGAATGGTCGTGGGTATGATTATTCTGCACACGGCTGTTAAAAAGGTTGACGCAATTATCTTCGGGTCGGCCCTTACGGTCATCGGCAATCCGCTAATGGCTGCTGCGATACTCTGGCTGGCGAACCGAAAGGACATCATGGGCGACCGGCGTAATAAGATAATTCCGAATATCCTTGGTGGCCTGGGCTTGCTGGTCGTCGTATTCATGTCCATCCGCGTCCTGTTTCTTGTGGTGCTTAAATTAAGCTAATCGGTAACACTCGATGCTTGATACCGGATGGGCGTTCGAGAATCGAGAAGCGAGTTACTTATGATAGATGTATCTGCATTAGACGAACACGGCCTGGAGGATATTCTCAGCGAGCCTGTCGACGCGACAAGGGACATAGTTACTGGCTTGAAGGGCGATATCGTTGTTTTGGGCGCAGGCGGTAAGATGGGGCCGACATTGGCAATGATGCTCAAGAAGGCCTCGAGCAGTAAGAATATTTACGCCGTCTCGCGATTCAGCGACAAGGCCGTCCGAACGAGAATCGAGCAGGCGGGCGTCAAAACCATCCAGGTGGACCTGCTGGATGAGTCGTTTTATTCACAGCTGCCCCACGTGGAAAATGTGTTCTATTTGGCCGGCATGAAGTTCGGCGTCACCGGTAATCAGCCGTTGACATGGGCGCTGAACAGCTTTCTGCCGGGCCTTGTAGCGCGACGCTATAAGAACTCGCGCATCGTCGTGTTCTCCACCGGCAACGTTTATCCTATGGTTGACATCAGTGGCAGTGGGGCGTCCGAAGAGACTGCGCCCGAGCCGATAGGCGAATATGCCCAGTCGTGCCTTGGTAGAGAGCGGATGTTCGAGTATTTCTCGCAGCTTCATAATACCCCGGTGACATTGGTCAGACTCAATTACGCCAACGAGCCTCGATACGGCATTATTGTCGACCTTACCTGCAAGATACTGAATAATGAACCTATCGACCTGACTACCGGGGCAGTTAACGTGCTCTGGCAGAGAGATGCTAATGATTATATCATCCGCTCTATTAATCTTGCAAAATCACCACCGGCTATTCTCAATATTGCAGGGCCGGATACCGTGCCGGTTCGCCGGCTCGCTGAGCAAATCGGCAAAGAGCTAAATAGCAGACCGAAATTCGTATCCGAGGAAGCGCCAACAGCCCTGCTTTCAGACGCGTCTTATTGCTTTAGTCTTTTTGGCTATCCGCAGATGTCACTTGAGCAGATGGTCTCTGTGATTGTCAAATGGGTGGCATCGGGTAAAAAGATTTTGAATAAACCGACCAAATACGATGTTCGTAATGGAAAATTTTAGGGGCGGTCTCTTATGCTGGATGTGCACATAATCGATACGCTGCGCTGCGGTTGTGTGATTCCCGCGCATCCGCTGGCCCTCAAGGCCGATAGAAAGCTCGACGAGCGTCATCAAAGGGCACTGACGCGTTATTATTTAGCTTCCGGCGCAGGCGGCCTGGCGGTTGGGGTCCACACCACACAGTTTGCCATCCATGAGCCGAAGGTAGGTTTGTATAGGCCGGTGCTGGAGCTGGCCAGCGAGACGGCACAACAATTTGCTGCGTCCGCCCCCTTTTCTGCCTTCAGCAGAAGGCAAGGGGGCAGCGAACCGATAATGATTGCGGGGGTAGTGGGTAACACCAACAACGCTGTCAAAGAAGCCCGGTTAGCACGAGACCTCGGCTATCATCTTGGGCTGCTTTCCCTTACAGCATTAAGAGGCAAATCGATTGACAAGCTTGTAGACCACTCTCGAAAGGTGGCCCAAATAATACCGATTATGGGATTCTATCTGCAGGAGGCTATAAGCCAGATGGTGTTGCCTATCGAGTTCTGGCGAAAGTTCGTCGAGATACCGAACGTCCTTGCTATAAAAATTTCACCGTTCAACAGGTATCAAACACTTGATGTGCTCGAAGCGGTCGCCCATTCCGGCAGAGCGGGTGATATAGCATTATATACCGGCAACGATGACAACATAATCTTGGATTTGCTCACACGATATGAGTTTAGAGTTGAAGGTCATATGGTTGGGCTTGACATTGTCGGAGGCCTACTTGGTCAGTGGGCTTGCTGGACGAAAAGGGCGGTCGAATACCTCACTCGCATTAAGAGGATTCGCCAAACCGAAGCCGAAATCCCTCAGGAAATACTGACGTTAGCCGGCCAATTGACTTTGGCCAATAAGGCAATTTTCGACGCTGACAACCACTTCGCCGGGTGCATTCCGGGCATATCCTATGTGCTAAAGCAGCAGGGCCTTTTGGAAGATTTAAGAACACTCGATCCCGATGAACGACTCTCACCCGGCCAGGCCGCCAGAATTGACCAGATAAGGCGCGATTATCCACATCTCACTGATGACGACTTTGTCAGAGATAATCTTCATAAATGGTTGT
>CAYGBH010000173.1:0-8295 GCA_964348055.1 uncultured Pirellulales bacterium | reverse complement strand
GGGCATAGTATCTGTAGTTCTTATCACAAGTTATAGGAAAGCTTACGAACGAAAATTGCAAACTGTAGAAAAAGAAATCAAAAAAGATTAACAAATATTTTGAAATAAAGGCCTTTTGTCGCGCTTTGTGCCGGTGAAGTGAACTACCCGGTTATACAATCGTCTGTGCCAGTGCCACCAGGCAACGGGTTTGTCGCTCGTCACAGACCCCTCGTCGCTCGATTCATTACTCACGGTTTCGCCCATTTATCTTTCTAGCCAGTGTCTTTTCCATTTTTGAGTTTTGATTTGTCATTTTGCTTTTTGCATTTTGCTTTTTGATTTTCCTCTGTAGCGAATTTTCGTGTCAAGAATACGAATAACTTGTTATAATGTCAACGAGCAACTATGGTTGATAAAGAACAATTTGAAACCGTCGGCGATGGATTATTGGTTCGGGCGCCGGCCAAAATCAACTTAAGTCTGCTCGTGGCCGGGCAGCGTCCCGACGGTTACCACGAATTAGAAACGATAATGGCCAAGGTCAACTGGTACGATGAAATCCTCATCGAACCGGGCCAAAAAGCCGGCATCAAGCTTATCTGCAAGGGGCCGCAGCCGGCACCGGCGGGAGAGGAAAATCTCATTTATCAGAGCGCCAAATTGCTCCTGCAATGTTGCGGTTTAATAACAGATATCAAAATCACTCTGACAAAAAACATCCCCGCCGGCTCAGGGCTCGGCTCGGCCAGCAGTGATGCAGCGGCGACTCTTATGGGGCTAAACCGATACTTGGATATACAACTTCCCAATCGCCAGCTCGCCAAACTCGCACCACAACTCGGCAGCGATGTGGCTTTCTTTTTGAATGGGCCTTTGGCGCAATGCAGCGGAAAAGGTGAAAAAACAAAAAAATTAAACAAAAAATTCAACTTTCTGGCCCTTCTAATACTTCCAGACGTAAGTGCTTCTACACCAAAGGTTTACGCTAATTACAAACACAATCAACCCCTCTATGAAAAGCTCAGCAACCAAATTAACCTCTATATCCAAAAAAACAGGATTGATTTAGTGGTAAAGATGTGCGCAAATATGCTGCAGACAAGTAGTTTCGGTTTGGTAGAAGGTCTTGCCGAACTGAAAGCAAAAATTGAATCGTTAGGTATCGGGCCTTGTTGCCTGAGCGGTAGTGGTTCAACAATATTTTTTATCATCGAGAGGGGGGATGAAGAGAGAGCGAGACAATACAAGCACAAAGTTAAGGAAAAAATCGGCTGCAAAAGCATTATCGTGAGAAACAATAGATGGTAAAGCGTTCCCGCTTCGCGGGGGCCCAACTTTCAAGCGAGGCAAAGAAAATGGAAATCACTGAGGTTAGAGTCAAATTAGTAAGCAACAAAGACGACAGATTAAAAGCTTTTTGCTCAATAACGATGGATAATGAGTTTGTGGTTCGCGACATCAAGATTATTGAAGGTACGAACGGTTTCTTTGTCGCTATGCCTTCAAGAAAAATGAGCGACCATTGCGAGAAATGCGGGGGTAAAAACCACCTCAGGGCTAAATTCTGCAACAATTGCGGTGCATCACTTCCGGAGAACCGGGCAAGGAAAGATTTTAAAGGCAGAATGAAGCTGCACGCTGACATCGCCCATCCGATTAATGCAGAATGCAGGAAAAGAATTCAGGAAAAAGTTATTACGGCCTTCAAAGAAGAAGTGGAAAAATCGAAGCTGCCGGGCTACAAGCCCGTCGAGATGGATGAGCCGGATGATGATGTTCCTGAAGTAGTCTCGTAGTTAAGGGGGGCTCTATCCCGATGTGTCGGGATGGCAGCGGCCTATGTGGTAAGGTCTTCAAGGACCTTATCGAGAGCAACATCCAAGCGCCCATTGAGGTCGTATCTACCTTCGGTAAGCCGCCGCCGGACCTCAAGAATCTTTTCTTTACGAACTTCCGGCAGCGAAGCAATCCTTTTCAACACCTGGCCAATCGGCGTAGTATTAATATTTTCAAGAATCTGCTCCATTAGTAAATCCTTATCCGGAGCAAGGCCCTCTTCGACAGGCCGGGCCTGTCGATTTTGGCTTTCAAAACAGCTGTTGAAATCGAATTCCGGCACTCAAACTGCTCCGCTCAAGAAACTTCGAGCCAAAATTTCCGTTTTTCATCCCAAAGCCGATAACCACTATATCTTGTATGCCCTATAAATCCCTTCTGAGGCCTAAAACAACGTTCTAATATTGGTATCGACAACAACGCCTGAAAAACTTTAGAAAAGTTCGATACTTACCTGAACTGCCACAAAGGCAGAAAAAACGCCAATTTCCAGAAAAATACGTCTTATCAATACTGAAAAGAGGCTTCTCAAAAAACCTATTTTAAACAAAAACCGCCAGGAAAAGTGCATCCTGGAAAACTGGGCAATATACTATATATAGTGATAGTCAAAAAATTCTCAAAATTCATTTTGCCCCCAGAAAATCCTGAAATTTACAAATCCAAGCGGTTATCGAAATTAAATCTCACATTAGCGGCAGGCACAAGCAATTTGTAAGAAAATTACCTCCACACCTTTGATTGATCTGCTGCTTTTTCCAATAGCAGGCGAGCTGCACAGCATTGTCAACGGCCAGTCCATGCCACAAGGTCCGCCTCTTGACATTAGTCATGATATAATTTATTCTGCTCCTGTTTAGTGTTTTGCGGAATCTATCAGTATATACAACATGAACGAAAGCGTAACGAAAATGGTCGTAACACGTTTTGCGCCGTCGCCGACAGGTTATCTGCACGTAGGCGGAGCACGCACGGCCCTTTTTAACTGGCTCTGGGCCAGACGAACGGGTGGAATATTTATACTCCGCATCGAAGACACCGACCAGAAACGAAACACGCCTACCGCCATCCGGCAGGTTATCGATGACCTGCGCTGGCTCGGCATCAACTGGGAACAGGGCCCCCAGGTCGATGGCCCCAACGGCCCGTACCTGCAATCCCAGCGAAGGGACATCTACGATAAATACATAAAGCAACTGCTCGATGAGAAAAAGGCCTATTATTGCTTTGATACCCCCGAAGAACTCGATGCCCTTCGTAGTCAAGCCCAGAACCAGAAAAAGGCCTTTTCTTACCGGCGCCCCGAGAACCTCCCCGACGCCGAAGACGCCAAAAAGGCCCGCGCCAAGGGCCGTCCCGTAACGGTACGCTTCGCTGTGCCACAGGATGAGCCTATAGTGGTCGCCGATATAGTACGCGGCGAGGTCACCTTTGCCGCCGGCGAAATAGGCGATTTTATCATACAAAAAAACGACGGCTTCCCAACATATAACTTTGCCTGCGTGGTCGATGACTATTTGATGAAGGTTACCCACGTCATTCGCGGCCAGGAGCACCTAATGAACACGCCTAGCCAGCAGGCCCTGTGGAAAGCCTTGGGCTTCGGCGACCTTCCGAAATATGCCCACATGTCCGTCACTGTCAGCGATACTGGAGGCAAGCTCTCCAAGCGTGAGCGTCCAAAGGCCCTTCGCAAGGCAATCAAGACTATGCAGGACATCGACCTCGAAAAGCTCGCCGAGGCCGGCAGCATCAGTCTTGAAGAGCTTGAGGCCTTTATCAATGGCAAGGCCACCGTTGATATGCCATGTATCGATGCAATGGCCGAATACCTCGGCACCGCCCTGCCGGAGATCAATATCGTAGATTTCTTCAAAAGCGGCTATCTGCCCGAGACCATGGTGAATTTTCTTGGGCTTTTGGGCTGGAACCCCGGGGACAATCGCGAGATTATGCCGGTTGACGAATTGATTGAGTCTTTCGACCTTTCACGGCTGACGAAAGCCAACAGCTTATTCGACCGCCAGAAACTTCTTGCTTTCAACACCGAGCACATCCGCATTGCTCCAATTGAAAAACTCCTTAAGCATTTTAAGGATTACCTAAAAGCTGTCGACTCACCAGCGGTTTCTGCGGATGACGAACATCTTAAGAGAATTATTGACTTATGTGAAGGCGCGAGGACTTTAGCAGATATCGAGCGTAAAAGCAGATTTCTTTTTTTAGACAACGACCAAATCAAGTATGATGACAAAGCAGTTAAGAAGGTCCTGCTGAACGATGACGGTTTGGCTGTCTTAGCAACCATCCGCGACAAACTTGCGGTAATGGAGCAATTCACAGAAAAGGCGATCGAAGATATGCTGCGCGGCTTAGCAAAGGAAAAACGGGTCGGCCTGGGCAAGGTCGCTCAGCCGTTGCGCGTGGCCATCTGTGGAACCACAATCAGTCTGCCGATTTTCGATTCGGTCGAAATGTTAGGCAAAGAAAAGACCTTAGCCAGAATAGACAATACTCTCAAGAAAGTCAGGGCAGAACATCAAATTTGAAGGAGTTTAGCAGTTGTCACTTTTAATAACCGGCTCAATAGCCATTGATACCATTAAAACGCCTTACGGTGTAAGCGAGAACTGTCTTGGTGGTTCGGCTGTTTACTTTTGCATGGCGGCCAGCTTCTTTGCGCCGGTCAGGCTCACAGGGGTCGTCGGCTCGGATTGCCCCTTTGATTTCACTGAGGTCTTTGCCGACAGAAACGTTGACCTGACGGGCCTGGAAGTAAGAGCGCACAGCAAGACCTTTCGCTGGGCCGGCACCTACCCTGAGCATATGGACGACAGGAAAACGGATTACATGGAATTAAACGTCCTTGCTGAAGCGCCGCCGACCGTCCCCGCCAAATATAAGGACAGCAAGTTCGTCTTTCTTGCAAATACGGCGCCCGGCCTTCAAAACCAACTACTTGGACAAATCAATCAGCCTGTTTTCGTAGCGGCTGACACGATGAACTGCTGGATTGAAGACCACCTCGATGACTTAAACGCGCTGCTGAAAAAAATAGATTGTCTGATAATCAACGAAGATGAAGCAAGGATGCTGGCGGACGAATATAATCTGATAACGGCGGCGCAAAAGATTCTGACTACAGGGCCAAATGTTGTAATTATCAAAAAAGGCGAATCGGGCTCAATTATGTGTAATGCCGACGGCGATAAGTTTATTCTGCCCGCCTATCCAGCCACCGAAGTCAAAGACCCCACAGGCGCCGGCGACAGCTTCGCAGGCGCACTTATGGGTTATCTTGCGAAAAGGGGCAAGACCGATTTTGCGACATTGAAAACGGCAATTGCCTACGGCACTGTGGTCGCCTCCTTTGCGATTGCCGATTTCTCGCTGAATGGATTGACCTGCATAGATAAAACTGATATTGACAAGAGATTGGAAACCTTGCGAAACGCAACACGGTTTTAGTGGACTGACGATATAATGCGGTGCTTTATAGCAATAGATATTGGCGATAGAATCAAGGCCGCCTTGAGTGACCTGCAAAAGCAGTTGGCAGGCAAAGCTGATATTAAAAAAAGCGACATCAAGTGGGTAAGGACGGAGGCGATGCATCTGACACTTAAATTCCTGGGTGAGATTAAAGATGAGCAGTCTGTCGATGTCTGCAATATAACCAAGAAGGTCGCCAGCCAGCACAAGAGTTTCGATGTGGAAGTAGAATCGGTCGGCTATTTCGGCGGCAGAAGTGCCAGAGTTTTATGGGTTGGCGCAGGACAAGATTGTGAGAATCTGTTACAATTGCAAAACGACCTTGAGCAGCAGTTGGCTTCGGCCGGTTGGCCCAAGGAAACGAGAAAGTTTTCCGGCCATCTGACCCTTTGCCGCGTAAGAAACTCAAAGGCGGGCCTCAAGCTGGCGCAAATGACTGAAAATTACAAAGATTTTAAGCTTGGCACAATACCGGCTGATTCGGTCTCGGTTTACCAGAGCCAGCTGACGCCGAAAGGCCCTATCTATACTCTGTTAGGAAATTATAAATTAAGTTGAAATTGTAAATATTAAAATGCAAAACGAGATGGTTAATTAGTGAATTGGTTAATTAGTTAATTGATTAAATACTCACCACTCACTAATTAACTTGCCATTTCAATTATGGTTTTTAGCTTTTATCTTTAAGCTTGTAATTTTTACGAAACGGGAGGAAACTAAAAAATGGCAAAGACAAAAAGAACCCAGATAACATCAAAAGTAGCATCTAAAGGCAAGGTAGAGCGTTTTAGGTCTCAAGCGAGCGGCAAAGAAGACGCCCTGCAGCGTGTGATTGCCCAGATTGAAAAGCAATACGGCCAGGGCGCGATTATGCAGATGGACGAACACAGGTACGCCAGGATTAAGGGCGTGTCCACCGGCTCGCTATCGCTGGACATCGCCCTCGGCGGGGCCGGTATCCCGCGCGGCAGGGTTACCGAATTATTCGGGCCGGAGTCGTCCGGCAAAACCACCCTTGCGCTTCACGTTATTGCCAACGCCCAGCAAGCCGGCGGCGTGGCCGCATTTATCGATGCCGAACACGCTCTGGATACAACCTGGGCGAAGAGGCTGGGCGTCGATGTAAGCGGCCTGCTGGTCAGCCAGCCCGATACCGGTGAGGAGGCACTTAACATAGCTGAGATGTTAATAGGGTCCAATTCGATAGATGTCATAGTTATTGACTCAGTTGCCGCGCTGACACCAAAAGCAGAGATTGAAGGCGAGATGGGCGACACGCACGTGGGACGCCAAGCTAGGTTAATGAGCCAGGCGATGCGAAAGCTCACAGCTATCATTGGCAAGAGCAAAACCGCCCTTATCTTCATCAACCAAATCCGTATGAAAATCGGCGTGATGTTCGGCAACCCGGAAACCACACCCGGCGGAAGGGCGTTGAAATTTTACAGCACTGTGCGAATCGACCTGAGACGAATAACAACCATAAGGGACAGCAGCGGTGCGGTCGGCTCCAGGGTCAGGGCCAGGGTGGTAAAGAACAAAATTGCACCGCCTTTCCGTGACACTGAGTTCGACATTATGTTTGACAGCGGAATCAGCTACGAGGGCGACTTGCTTGACCTGGCTACTGGCTGCCAACTCGTCGAAAAAAGCGGTACCTGGCTAAACTATGGCACTGTCAGGCTCGGTCAGGGCAGAGAGAACGCCAAAAAATTCCTGACCGAAAATAAAGACCTGCGCGAGGAGCTAAAAAACAAAATCCTCGTTGCCAAAGGCCTTGTAGAAGTACAAAGCAAAGAGTAAGAAGCATAATGCAAAATGTGAATGTCGTTGCGAGGCCTGCGAAGCAGGTCGTGGCAATCTCGATGGTTACGGTTTAGATCGCTTCGCAGAGTTTATCCTTGAGCGAAGCGAAGGGCTCACAATAACGATTTCTGGCCTGATGTTTTCTACAAAGCATTTTAATATTCGATTTTAATATGTTAAATGCAAACCAAATAAGAAACGGCTTTATAGATTTTTTCAAGAGCAAAGGCCACGAATTCGTCCCCAGCTCACCGATAGTACCCATCGGTGACGAGACCCTGCTTTTTGCCAATGCGGGGATGAATCAGTTCAAGGATGTCTTTTTAGGATTGGCATCCCCGGAGTATCCTCGGGTGGCCAACAGCCAAAAATGCCTGCGAGTAAGCGGTAAACACAACGACCTCGAGGAGGTGGGCAAAGACACCTATCACCATACTTTTTTTGAAATGTTAGGCAATTGGTCCTTCGATGATTACTTCAAGGCCGAAGCAATTCAGTGGGCCTGGGAGCTTATAGTAAAGGTCTGGGGTATCAAGCCGGACCACCTGTGGGCAACGGTTTTTGCAGGCAACCAGGCTGAGGGCCTGCCCAAAGATGATGAGGCCGCCGAGTTGTGGACCAAAGTAACCCCGATAGCTGCCGAGAAGGTTTTGGCCTTCGGCAAAAAAGATAATTTCTGGGAAATGGGCGAAACCGGTCCCTGTGGGCCTTGCAGTGAAATACATATCGACCTCGGCCCGGACGCCTGTGATATGAAAAACATCCCGCGCCATAGATGCGAGGTCAACAGCGGCTGCGCAAGATATATTGAGTTGTGGAATCTTGTTTTCATTCAATTTAATCGCCAGCCTGACGACGAGCTTGTGCCGCTTTCAGCCAAATACGTTGACACGGGTGCAGGCCTGGAGCGAATCGCAGCGGTGCTGCAGAATAAAAGGAGCAACTATGATACCGATTTGTTTATGCCCATAATCGGTCTCGTCAGCGACATAACCGGCCACAAGTACACATCAAAGCTGGGCAACAAAAAAGATAACGCCTTCAGAGTAATAGCCGACCATATTCGCTCACTTGTCTTTGCGATAACCGATGGAGCGATTCCCTCTAATGAAGGCCGCGGATATGTGATTCGCCGAATACTCCGCCGGGCTTCGAGGTTCGGCAGAGAGCTGGGGATGC
>CAYGBH010000172.1:4797-8300 GCA_964348055.1 uncultured Pirellulales bacterium | reverse complement strand
TGCTGGCCTCTGTCGGAGGAGCTACCGCTTTGGCCGTCATCGCAGGCTGGATTCCGACCGTGGTGGCAACTCGACAGGACCCGGCGGAAGTCTTGAGAGAAGAGTGAGGCGAGATACGAGATAATGCTTGAGTTCAGGAATATCAGCAAGTGGTTTGACGGCCCGCAAGGGGTGGTAACAGCTCTCGAGGATGTCTCATTATCTGTCTCGCCGGGCGAGTTGTTGGCAGTGCACGGTCCCAGTGGTTGTGGAAAGACCACGCTGTTGTTAACCGCCGGTGCTCTTCTAAGACCCAGCGCAGGACAGGTCAGCCTGGATGGTCAGGACCCGTACGGGCTCAATCCCGAGGTGCGAAGCGAGCTGCGGGCCCGCATGATTGGGTTCGTATTTCAGCAATTCCACCTGATTCCATATCTGACGGTACGGCAGAATATCCTGGCCCCTTCGCTGGCTCTGCCTGCCAAAGAGGCTGACAAAAGAGCGCAGGAGCTCGTCAATCGTTTCGGGCTGGATGATCGCGCCAGCCATGTACCGGCCCAGCTCAGTACCGGCCAGAGGCAGCGTACAGCCCTGGCGCGTGCTCTGCTGAATCAGCCGAAAATTATACTGGCCGACGAACCTACAGGAAATCTGGACGAAAATAATGCTGAGATTGTGTTCGGTTACTTCAGTGAATATGTCGCCGAGGGCGGATGTGTGTTGCTTGTTACTCACGATGCCAAGGCAGCCGCACACGCCACCCGCACTTTGCAGATGGTTGACGGACGACTAATTCAGTAGGCACAATTCTCCAAAACAGAGCCGCAACCGTAAGGGAGCGGTCATTGTTTATTCAGCTTTTTTTGATTAATATTATTTCTATATGGAAGATTTTTTTCGCGTCGCATAAAGCGAGCAACAAATTTACTGTTTGGCTTTGCCAGCAATTCATCCAGAGGACCGGCCTGTTGCAGGATACCCTCATTCAAAATAGCTGCTCGGTCAGCTACGGTAAATGCTTCTTCCAGATTGTGGCTCACATGGATAGTAGTCAAGCCGAGCCGGCGTTGAATATCCAACAGTTGTACGCATACCTCCTGCCGTGTAACCTCATCCAGAGCGCAGACCGGCTCATCCAGAAGTAAAATTTTTGGCTGCAGAACGAGAGCCCGCGCCAAGGCAACACGTTGTTTCTCACCACCGCTGAGACCGCCAACTCCCCGGCCCAGCAGATGCCGCATACCCAGCAGCTCTGCTGTCTCAGCAACTTTTGCCTGGGTCTCTTTGTGTTGGTAACCGTGAACACGTAAGCCGAAGGCGATGTTTTGCTCGACAGTAAGGTGCGGAAAGAGGGCATAATCCTGGGGCACGTACCCGATACCCCGGGCGCGGGGTTCGAGGCCGGTTACCTGGTGTCCATCGATGTATATTCGTCCCGAATCAATCTTTTTGAGACCGCAAAGGCATTCTAGAAAGATGGTTTTGCCTGAGCCTGGCGGCCCCAACAGGACAAAGTATTCTCCCTTCGCTATTTTGATACTCAATCGCTGCAATTGGAACGTTCCGATACGAAAATAAATTTCTTCGGTGCAAATCATAATTTTACCATGGCTGAACCGCCAATAAGGCGGATGCATATTACCGCAATCAAAGCTATAAAGATAAGCAGCAAGGCTATTGCCAGTGCTACTTCAAGATTGCCGATCGATTGTTCGAGAAATATTGTGGTGCTTAACACTTCGGTTCGGCCGCGGAAGGAACCAACGAAAATCATCAATGGCCCGAAAAGCCCAAACGCACGGGCCCAGGTCAAGATGCCGCCGGCGATAATGCCGTTGCGGGCCAAAGGCAGACAAACCCGGCGAAAACTGCCCCACTGTGTGCAGCCTAACGTCAAGGCCACATTCTCGTAGCGTCGGTCGACGTCGTCAAAGGCGGTTTTGGCCGAACGGATAGCAAAACTGGCCGCGGCCACAAACTGGCACAGCACGATGCCTTTGGGCTGAAAAACAAATTCGATACCCAGGTCCTCCTGTATCCATCGGCCAGGGGCAGTTTGTGAAAAAAACACTAACAGCGTAAGACCGGCCACCAGCGGAGGAAACACTATAGGTAAATCCATAATGGCATCGACCAGGATGCGAGCGGGAAATCGGAAGCGACTAAGAGCATATCCCATGGGGATCGCAAAGAACAAGGCGATAAAAGTAGTGGTAAAGCTCGTCCAGATACTCATCCAGGCGGCATGACGGATAAATTTGGAGGTCAGGACCTTTATGACGGTCTTTCTGTCAATGTAAAAAACATCCGTGATAATCAGCGTCAGGACAAAGATAATAAAGACAGACACAAAGAACAACGCCGCCGCAGAAAATATGCGGTCCCGCCAACCTCTTACTGGAGTGTTTATGGCTGTTTTCATTACCAACCCAGAGATGCAAACACGCCCCATTTGTCAAATTCGTAATACAACATATACCCCATGCAGACTATTACAATCAGTGTAACGACCACACCAAGGGTCTTACATAGAGCGGGTTTGAGTTTTGTTTCGGCAGGAATGCTACGCTTGAGAATAAAATATACAACCAGTGTAACAATGCCTGCAGCTAAAAAAGCAAAAACCTGTTTTGCATACCAGCCCTGGGAAGGAACGCCCTGTTCTTTGACCCATTTCCAGGTATGTTCCAAAGGATAATAGCGGGGTAGCTTGATGCCAAGCCACATAGCAAAGAAATAGAAAAAGGCGGTCGTAGCCGAAAAGACGGAACAGATGATGTAAGTCATATCCGATTTCTTCATTACCAGGTCCCCTTCAAAAGTGTCAGGTAGCATCCGATGATAACTTTGTACCACAGGATTACGTTCAACAACAGGCAAATCGGCACGTACAGGAAGAGTTTATCTTTTTCTTCAACCGGCTGAAAACTTTTGCGCAGAAAATAAAATGCGAAGAACATCGCCAGTCCCACAGCGCCCCAGTGTTCCTTGACCTCAAACAGTCCGGTGGCCCAGGGCATTTGCTGGTCAAAGTAAGGATGACGGATGTAGGCTCCGTAGGCAGGATAAATCAGCACACCGAGAACGTAAACAATTATGTAGGCCCACAAGGACACTTTGACATAGAGCCATTCAAGTTTTTGCCGGCCGAATCTGCCGCGAACATAGCCGATTACGATGAGCAGGTTGTGCGTCATACTGCCGACAAGAACAAATGTCGCAAATAAATGAGCCAGAAGCAGAATTTCGTAGTAGCTTTCTAAAAAAACCATACAATCTTACTTTCTATATCGAGTTAGGGAGCACTCTCAAGTGGGCAAGTACTCCGATTCGGTATTGTCTATGATAAAACCTCGGGGGACTTAGTCTTCTGGAATGCTCCATCCGTATTCCTTATAGAACTGGCGCGATTCCGGAGATACCAGGAAGTCCATAAACTGCGTTGCGACCTTGGTTTGCTTTGCAAAAGACAACATTCCCACGCATGTGCCTCGAGAGACCTGTTGAGCATCAGGCATCTCAAT
>CAYGBH010000172.1:0-4787 GCA_964348055.1 uncultured Pirellulales bacterium | reverse complement strand
AACAAATGTCGCAAACAAATGAACCAGAAGCAAAATTTCGTAGTAGTTTTCCAGAAAAACCATAATATCCTCACTCGAAACTTAGTCTTCTATAATGCTCCATCCGTATTCCTTGTAGAACTGACGCGATTCCCCAGATGCCAGGAAGTTCATAAACTGTCTTGCGGTCTCGGTTTGCTTTGCAAAAGACAACATTCCCACGCCTGTGCCCCGAGAGACCTGTTGAGCCTCCGGCATCTCAATGATCTTAATTCTTTCAGGTTCCAGATGTTGAAAGGCCGTCCAGCCGAATGCCGCGTCAACCTGACTGGTGGCGACAGCTTCTACAATAGCGATGCAGCCGTTGGCGTAGTAACAGATGTTTCTTCGAATCTTGTCTAAAAGGCCCAATCGGCCGCTGATATCTTCCCATAATCCTTTCAGGCAATCGATGACCGACACGCCCACACGCACACCAGGCTTGGCCATATCTTCTACGCAGCGTATATTCTTGGGATTACCCGCAGGCACAATTATAGCTGACGTACGGTATGCGATAGTCCGCCGCTGGTGCCTTTGTACAATCCCTCTAACCTCTCCATCGTCAAGCAGATACTCGGCCCCGGCTATAGCGAGGTCGTGTATGCCGGCATCTGCGATCTCTAACAGAAAATCATCGCCACCAGTTTCTCCGGTGGCCTCTTCGGCGACTGGTTGAGCGCAGTGACGACTACATACGCTGATTTCTACGCGGACGCCCGTTTGTTTCTCAAACAACTTGGCGGCTTTCTCCAGAGGCGCCGCACATGCCCTGGCACTGAAAATACGCACAGTCCCATTATTAGTTTTTTGACTCACTGTTTATGCCTCCATTTTCGACTGGTTCTACTATTTCTTGTTCAATCAAATCGTTATCAAGGCTGGCCTGTTTCGGTCTTGCTGGAAGCATAAACATTCTCACAGCTGCTATTACCAGAACAGCCGCGAATACCTTCCTCAATACATGGCCTGGAAGCCGACCAGCCAATTCGGTCCCAACCAGGACACCAGCCAAAGCACCAAATACAATCAACGCGATAATCACCGCATTCATCTCGATCTCGGGGTTCTTCCAATACCGCAGCGCCCCGAGTAGTGTCATGGGCACCATTACCGCTAAAGCTGTTCCCTGGGCGGACTTCTGCTCGAAACTGCACACCAATACAAGTGCGGGGACAAGTACAATCCCACTGCCCAATCCAAGAGCGCCGCTAAGAACACCTGCACCAATACCGAACAAAATAAAAACCCACCAGAGATTAGGCAACTGGGCTATCATAACTAACCTCCAAAATATTTTACACTGGTTCTACCGTCTGTTTTGTCACAAGCATTATAGTCATTCGCATTGCCATTTGCGATGCAAATATCTGCAAATAGTGCTATCAGCCGTCAAGTTGTAGTGCAGACTCTCGTTCAGGCCAAGAACCATACGTGAAGTTGCGCTCTATTTCGGAGGTGTGGTTTGATAGTTATGTTTCTCAAAAATGTCCCGGCCTTGCTCGGAGACAAGAAAGTCCACAAATTTTTCCACCAGTTCTCTATGTTTTGTGAACCTGAGCACACCTACATCCACAGTAGAGAGCACATTTTTCTCCTGAGCAATAGGCACCTGGTCGCCGTAGTCGCTGTAGTATTGGGCCATTGCGTCCCAAACGATAACAGCGTCGAGCGATTTGGCCTGTATCTGCATACCTAACTCATTAACCGTCAGAGACTGGAATTTGAGGTTCTTTGCGACCTCGTCCCAGGCGATATTATTCTTGGTGAGTATTTGCTTGGTTGTTCTGCCTATGGCACAGGCGTTCGCATCTCCCAGGCCCAGTTTCAAACCGGGCCGGAGCAGGTCCTGCAATCGGCGGATATTTTTCGGATTGCCTTTTTGCACTAAGATGGTTGGAATCCAGTAGCAGACCGACCGCTGCGAAAGGATCATACCTTCCTGCCTGGCCTGTTCAACGTAGTGCTTGTCGCCCGGCATATACAGGTCGCCCTGGCGGGCAAGCCTTATTGTCGATAGCAACGTTTCGCTGCCGGCGTAATTGGTAGCAATTTTTACACCGTGTTCGCGTCCGAAGGATTCGACCAGTTCATCCACCGCAGGGCGAATCCCGGCTCCACAATAAAGCAGCAATTCTTTCGTTTCAGAATCAGATTCTTCTGACTTTTCAGCTTTGCATCCCCAAAGTAACAAGCCAATGACGGCAATTACAACTACCGTGACCTTTTTCATCTTGTTCTCCGTTGGCCCCCACTCGGCGGGAACCCCATGTTATTTTACGTAGCCATGCTCGGCGAAAATATCGGCGCCTCTGTTTCGGGCAAATTCAATGAACTTTTTGAGTGATTCGGCTTGTTTGGAATAGTTCAAGCCGATAATGTGCACCCGAATTTCTTCGTCGTATTCATAAGGCGTTCGAACAATCTCCACACTATCGCCGAATGTATGGGCCACGCCATTCCACATTATCCCCGCATCAACCGTCTGGGTTTTCAGCAAGTTGCCAAGGTCACTGTGACCTCTGGTCAAGCGGTTTCCAACGTTCTTCATCACCGCGTCTTTTATGCCTTTTTTATCCAAAAGCGCGAAAACCATCTCGCCGCACGTCGAGTATTCAGGATTGGTCAGTCCTACTTTCAACCCGGGCCGGTTCAAATCTTCGACGTTAGCTATGCCTTTGGGATTGCCTTTCTGCACCGCCAGCACCGGCGCCACGAAGCCTACGTGGACGTGGTCTGCCAAGGCATTAGCATCAGCGACATAATCAAGGTATGGGTCGTGGGTAATAAAAATGTCACCTTTTTCGCCCACTTTGATAAGAGGCAGAAGGTCCTCGCTGCCACCGACGGTACGGACAATCTCAATGCCAGTCTCGGTCTTAAACTCCAAACACAATTGCTCTGCCGGCGGAACGAAGGAGTTTCCGCAAAGAAGCACCAATTCTTCTTTTTCGGTAGGCACCTCTGCCTTGCGGCAGCTTGGCAATAGGACCGCCCCAGCTGATATAACCATACATACTAAAGCTATTCTACGCATATTCGCTGGCCTCCATTTCCATAATCTACGTTTTAGGAAGTCACATATTACCCTAATAAGTAGAATTATCAACGATTATTGATACAAATACGAAAAATCATCCGGCAAGTTCGAGACAAGCGCGGCCTTTGAGCTCCCTATTGCTCATTGTGTCCGTTCCCACTCCAAAACGATTGCTCCCGCCGGGATGGTCGGCTATCACCCAGCCATCGGGCTCAAGCACGTATCCGAGCTCGATTAGTGACATTTTCTCGGTGTGACCGTCTACGAAGGCAACGTTCACCCAGCCGCTCACAACAGCGCCGGATGTCCGTGTTTTGTTACCGGCTGGGTTCCAGCTCACCCAGGGCATTGAGAGGCTGTTCGATACTCAGGCTGTCCCCCAAAGTTGCAGCCAGATCGCCAAGGTCGTATACGGTCAATGCCCCATGCACCGTATTGACCAACTGGTTCTTAGATATGCCCAATTCGGTTACGTTCGACCAGGAGACCAGCCCTCGCATGAGCTTTATTGATCCGAACATATCTGGTTCGAGCGCCGCGGCGTGCAGAGCCGGAACGCTGACGTGACCGACTGCGATTAAATCCACGCGGCCGTCCTTTTGCCGCTGCAAGAATCGCACGCACATCAATATGTCTTCGGCGCGCATCCCAACGTATGAACGCCCGAGCAAATAGGCCGTGTAAACTTCCTTACTATCCGGGCCAAATTGTGACCTGGAATTCTTCTGTTTGGCCTTCTGCGTCTCACCCGTACCGCGCAAGTCCACTGCCAGCACCTGCCGACCGGTCTTGACCAGCCTCTCAATTGGTCCACCCGGCCCGGCATCTTCGGCCTTTCCATCTTCGTGGAGATATAAGACTATTCCTCCAGGGACTGTGCGCTCGGGCGAAAACATCAGGGCCGGAAGATATATGCCATCTTCGACCTTGAGAATAAGCTTTTCGATTTTATATCCGGGCCGCCTTACGATGCCGACCTTCTCGGCTTTGGTTTCCGGCAGGTCTGTGAGCTTGCGGATACCCGCTAATTTGCGTACCTGACCCAGCAATTGCCTCTGATTCCGGGTGTTCCATAATTGACGACGGCATTTGGCCAGCTTCTTTTCATAATCTCGATTGAGGTCGTAAGTCGACCGCGCCCCTTCCAGCAGCATCACCTGGCCCTTCGGCGTGCATTTGACTTCTTCTTCGCTGAGTAGTTCAATAGCCGGCTCGGTTATCGGTTCATCTTTCTGGAGCAGCCAGCGCGCCATCCACCGCACTACGCTCTGCCGCTGCATCTGATTGTAGTTGTGGGGCGCATCATTTTCCAGCAGGTCAATACGTTCGGCAAAGCCCATGCGCGAGTAGAGGCGCTTTGCGTAGCGAAACGACTCCCAGGTGCCCCCGATGTCAAAGAAGTCCTTCGTTGCGGCACAGATCATGATTGGCGTTGGCGCTCGCATCATCAGGTAGTCTGCATGATCCATCCCAAAAGCGAGCTGGCCGAAAATGTTTTGCTCGGCATCTTGTGGACCTCTGGTTGATAGAAGGCTATCAAAACTCGTAAGGTAACAGCTCGGCGCCGCTGCAATGATGCGGTCGTCCAGTGCCATCAGGTATGATGTCTGCGTGCCGCCGCCGCTGTTGCCTGTACAGCCGATGCGATCCGGGTCCACCTCGGGGCGTGATTGGAGATAGTCTATGCCGCGCATGCCGTCCCATATCTCGAACCAGGCCGTGTTGCGAC
>CAYGBH010000171.1:0-8308 GCA_964348055.1 uncultured Pirellulales bacterium | reverse complement strand
GTCCAGGTGTCGGTTCCATCCTGACGCCATATATGGATTTTGTTGCCTGCTTTATGGCCGAACTCGGACTGATCTCGCGTGACAATGTCCAGGTCTCCATCACCGTCCAGGTCACCAAGCTCTATATCATGGGTCGGGTGGTTGGCGACTTTATGTGGTTTCCAAGTCTTCTTGGCGGGGTCGCCACGAGGCCGGGGATTTTCGTACCATATCAAACCTCCCATGACAACGTCCAAATCACCATCGCCATCCACATCCCCGAGTTCTCCATCAACGGTCTTGTATCCGCCTTCAGCGATGATGGCTTTGGACCAGGTCGGATACGAATACCATACCAGAGGCCCCTTACGGCCCCCAATAACGATGTCTAAGAATCCATCGCCGTTGATATCTCCGACTATCTTCGCCCAGGGGTCTTTCGGCCCTTTACTGTCTATAACCACATGACGAAACGGTATATCAGCGGCCATTGAAAATGAGGAGCTCAACAACAGTAAGACCCCAATTCCTGATGCGATTTTACGGCTTAATGTTAAATTCATTTTTTGCGCCCTTTTCTATTATCATTACGCCATAAGTGGAGGAATTTGTAATTGTCCCAGGCTATGCTTACAATGTCCAGATCGCCATCATTGTCCATATCAGCAACACGTGCTCCGAGGTGACCTTCTTTTCCCTGCCCGACAAGATGTGCTGTGAAGTTGCCTTTGCCGTCATTTTCCCAGACCTGCACTCTTTTTGCTCCTCGGTGTTCGTTTATGATAATATCTGTGTCTCCATCATTGTCCATATCGGCAGCATCCATACTGTTCATAGTAAACTGCTTTACGACAAGATGACGCTTCCAATCCTTGCTTTCTGCCGACTTTGGCTGTTCAAACCAGAATAGATGCGCATCTGTCTTTCTGGTTTCTTCACTTACGATAACATCCGGTCGGCCGTCGCCGTTAATATCAGCGACGGCAAATCGGTCGGCGAAATTGACCGTTTCTCCAATTCCATGACTTTTCCAGTTTCCCTCGCCGTTGCCGGGATTCTCCCACCAGGTGACCTTCATACCTTCGCCTTTCTTTTTGCCTCCACCTGCTGCAGCAATGTCGATGTGACCATCTCCGTCGATATCTCCGACACCAATTCCCTCCTCTGATGCCTGGCTTGTTATATGAGTACGCGGCCAATTACCCTCATCTGGGTTTTCAGGTATCTCGAAGTAGTATATGCCGTTTCCACTGGAAAGTAGGATTTCAGGTTTTCTCCCCTGTATGAGCTGCCCAAGCGCATAGCCCTGGCCATTGACATGGCCGGTCTTGGGTAATGTGCCGATTTTTTTTGCTTTCCAGTCATTGCCCAGTCTGTCACGTGCCTCAAGCCAGTAGACGGCCGGTAGCGCTTCGGCAATGACGTCCGCGAAGGGATCGTCATCGACGTCGACAAACAGCATACCATCAGCGTTAAATCCAAGATCCACTCGCTGCCATTTGTCCGTCATATCACCGGCTGGATTACGATAAAAATATCGGCCTGATATGATATCTTTGTACCCATCGCCAGTGACATCAGCCATAGACAAGCCAAAGTATCTTAATCCCTTCGGCTCATCCCAGTCGCCCCACTTACCCCGCTTATTATCAACCTCGATGTAAGTCCAGTCAACCAGAGACAGTTTGTTGTCGCTGGTTTTGTTTCGCCATATCTCTATTGGACCTTTCCAATAGCTGCGTGGCCCGACAACGTCCAGGTCGCCATCGCTGCCGAGGTCGCCTAACAGCCCGGCATAAATTCCCTTGTCCGACAGGTCATCTCGAACCCAGGACTGACCATCACCGCTGGCGTTGTAGAATATGCTCACGGGGTAAGGAGGTGGATTGTGATACTTCCCGCCCGGCTTATCATGTCTTTGAAATTTCGAAGCCAATAGGTCCAAGTCACCGTCATTGTCGATGTCACCGATGTCCACCGTTTCACACCAATCGAATTCGTTTGCGATTTTGTGTTCTCGCCAAGGACCGGTTCTGATTTTGCTCCTGTCATCCACCGAATACCAGGCAAGTGGGTACCCCACATTCTCGGAGTGCGCTAACACTACGTCCAGGATGCCGTCCTGATTGATGTCGGCTGTTCCGACATAACAACAATTGTCCTGCCAGGAGCCTGTTCTCTGCGTATACCATTTCTTGTCGATGTCGTGCCGTATGAAATCTGCTCGTTCCGGATTCGGTGGAGTTTCGAGCCAAAAGCCATTCAATATGATGTCTAAATCTCCATCGGCATCCAGGTCTGCCAGGGCCATGCCTTCTTTGCGAGGATGTGAAACTTTCCTTGTGCGCCAGGACTTTGCCTTTTGAAAATAGATCATAGTAGCATCATGGCCTCTGACGACGACATCTGGTCTGTTGTCATTATTTATATCTCCTACATGGACATCTTTTATTGCTCCTGCATAGTCACCAATACGGTGCTCCTGCCAGACAGAAGTGGTTCTGGGACTCGCCGAAGGCAGAGGGTTTTGATACCAGAATATCTGGATGCTTTCTTTATCAACTACTTTTCCGGAAACAATATCCGGATTTCCATCGCCGTTTAGGTCGCTAACGGCAACTCGGTCGCCAATAAAGTCTCCCCAAAAGATTGCATATTTCTTATAGTCAGGCCATCTGTACCATGCCAGATGTGTCCTTCTTCCTTCGATTCGAATATGATAGTCATCCTTATGCACGTGTAAAATGATGTCGTTGTGCCCATCCATGTCGACATCTGCCACCTGCGGATGGCCGATTGCATCGGGGTCGATGATGACGTGCTCGAAGGCTGCCTGGTAAGCCTCGCAGAATGAAAACTCACACGGGACCACCATAAAAATGGTCAGCCAAAATAATCTCCCGTTGTTTTTTGATAAGATATTCATTTATTGCCTCCTACAGATATCAGCTTTGGTGAATAAGCAAAAACTTCTCCAGTAAAACATTTAGGCCGAGTGAGCTGCGAGTTTATCCCGACGGAAACTCCGGCAATCCACGAGGATCATAACCTTTTGGAACTGTGTCAGAGGTACGGACATACCAATCAAGCATGCGCATAGCCAGCTTCTCCTGCTGTTTGGCGTAAGTATTGTCTCCATAAACATTGTGAAGCTCTCTTGGGTCCTTTCTCAAGTCGTAGAGTTCACTCTGGCCGTCCGGTCGCACAACTAGTTTGTAGTCTCTGGTTCGAATCATTGTTGTTCGACTAATCAACCGCGGTTGTGTGTTTTCGAGGTAGATTTTCGGGTAGTAAATGTGGTCGGGCTCAAACAATTCCAGCGGCTCGAAGCAATGTGGTTCGTTAACATTGTAGCCACCCTCGCTGAAGGCTGCCCGGCCGGGGTCGCCGGGCTTGCCGTTTATCTGGGGCATTAGACTGCGGGCAAAGTGGGTGTGTTGCGCCTCAATCCCCGCCAGTTCCAGGCAAGTCGCCATGACGTCGTACAGCTCGACCATCTGCCGAGAAACGTGTCCCTTTACTCCGCCCGGCGTGCGAATAATAAGTGGAACACGCAAGATAGTATCATCCATGGCAGCAGACCACTTTTCCACCAGCTCGTAATCACCAGCCCATTCCCCGTGGTCCGAGCAGAAGATTATCGTCGTGTCATTATTGTGATTGGTTCTGTCCACCGCTTCTAAAAGGTGGCCTAAAAGCCAGTCTGTATAACTAATCATGCCAAGGTAAACCGCATTGATTTTACGAAAGTCGGCTTCGGTGAGCTTGTCTAGCCGGCGGGATTTGTGAATCGCTTCGTAAAAATCGGGCTTGCCTTTGAGGCCTCCTGGGCGAAGTGGTGGAATTTCACGGGGGTCGTACATATTGTGAAAATCCTTTGGCCCGGCAAAGGGCGGATGCGGGAAAAACAACGGCAAAAAAATGCAGAAATGCTTGTCTGAATTTCGTGTTTCGAGAATCTTTATCGCCGCTTTGACTCTGGCATAATCCGGATAGTCCCGTCTGTCTCTGCCTTCGTTAAAGAGAAAAGAATAATAATGAGGGTCGTCTTTTGACCAGGGGTTGTCCTTGCCGCTCCACTCGGGGCCGTCGGCGAAGAAGCGCCACTCGGTCGCGCTTTGGTCAAATTTTTCGTGCACAAGCGCATCATTCTTGCCATACCAGTAAACATCGTAGCCGTTTTGCTTCAAATATCGAAACATGTTCGGCTCGTCCGGCCGCAAAAGATAATAAACGGTCCGGTGTCCACGCACATGTGGAGGCCAGCCGGTCATCATGCTACATCGTGCAGCCGTGCAAACAGGATATTGTGACTGGCAATATGAGAACCGCGTACCTTCGGAGGCTAAACGGTCTATGTTTAGAGTTCGTATTAGCGGGTGTCCGTAACAGCCGATGCTTTCGGCTCTCAGCTGGTCCGGCATGAAAATGATGATGTTGGTCCTTTCAGGTTTGTTCCGGGATGTTGTACTCCGGGCGGCACGGGGAGCCAACCCCGCTCCAAGAGCTGCGGCAGAAGCCGCCAGGAACTGCCGACGTGAAAAAGAATCATCAGCCATGACTGATACCTCCTCTTTCAATTCGTAATGTCTTTGTTTTCGTAAAGCATCACTTTTTTATGGGTCCAGCCGACAGAGATAATATCCACGTCGCCATCATTGTCGATATCGACCACCCGCGTGCCCTGATGGTGCTCGTCACCCCTATGGACCAAGTGTACCGACCAGTTGCCACCGGCACCATCGGAATTTTCGAAGATAAACAGACGACAGTCGTCGGGCTTGGGGGGAGAGTGCTCACCAACGACCACATCCATGTCACCGTCACAGTCCATATCGGCAGCATCTATACTCAATGGATCATGGTCAAGATCTCCCGGACCTGCTATCGTGTTCTCCATCCATGTGTCGGTTGGGGAATTTCTCTGCTTGAACCAGATAAGTTTTTTACCTTTGCTGCCGGTGATGACGTCCAGTTTCCCATCACCATCGACGTCTGCAAGTTTACACCGATGAACGATAGGTGATGGAGCGCTGGCAAACGTGTGCGCCGTAAAAGTGCCATCGCCGTTGTTTGACAACCATTGCAATGTGTCAGCATCTCGGCCCACGAACATAATGTCCAGGTCGCCGTCTCGATCAATATCGCCCACATCAATGTCTTTAGATTTCCCCGCCCAATCATAGACTATATGGTCTGTCCATCCCGTTGACACCGGTTCATCAGGGACGGCCAGTCTGCGGATGTGGTCACCGTTCTTGTAAGTATAGACAACGGAAAGGCCCCGGCCGCCCGTCCTGAGGAAACCGACAGCCGCACCTTGCACAAAACCACCTTTGGCTGCGATATTAGTGAGCACTTCGAAGGAACCTGCCCCGTTATTGCGGGCCCAGCCGAATCCGCCGCCGAGTATGTCCTTGTCGCCGTCGGTGTCGAAGTCGCACACTGCAATGATCCTACCCAAGTCGGCGTCCAGGCCGTGTCGTTTCCATTTTCCGCCGGCGCTACCTGGATTTTCATACCAGGCATCACCGGTTGCGATGTCCTTTCTGCCGTCGCCGTCGAAATCCGCGGCAGAGATATGGTACCCCTTCATCGGCGCGCCGTCCCCTGAAATGACGTGACGCCGCCATTTATCCAGACTCATTTTCGGTAATATTTCGTTGATCCAGATGCGCGGCCTCTGGTCGTCCTTGAAGTTTTTGCCTGCAATGTCGATATCGCCGTCGCCGTCGAGGTCCGCCACTTTGGCATTGTGAGTGCCGACCTTTGAAATGACGTGGACCTGCCACGCGCCTCCCTTGCCGTCGGCGTTCTCGCAGACCGCGACGCGGGCCTTGCCTCTATTGTGCATTTCCGCGGTCAAGACATCAAGGTCGCCGTCGCGATCGAAGTCGGCCAGTTGCAATGTGTGCATTCCTTCCCATCCCGAGTTGCGTGGGACTACGACATTTTGCTTCCACTCCTGCGTAGCACCGCCGCCAGGATTGCGGTACCATACGAGGCCATTGGCATGCTCTTCGCTGCTGACAGCCACGTCTAGTCTGCCGTCACCGTCGATGTCACCTACCTCCACCTTCCCATCAAGTTGATAGTCTCCTCCCTGATACTCATGTTTCGGCCAGGGCACTCGAGTTGGATCGCTCGGGTTCGCATACCAGGCGTTCGACGTCGCCAGGTCAATATCCCCGTCGCCGTCGAGGTCGCCCAGAGATCCCGTCCCGCGACCGCCGCCGATCTCGTAGGTATTCCAGCCGCCGTCGGACGTCTTCGGATTTACAGGAGCCGGAACATAGTGAGTTGCTCCGTCATAGGTACAGTCGACGAAGTCAAGACGACCATCGCCGTTGAGGTCAAGGTTGTGATGGATGCGGTTATCCGCCCCGCGATAGAACGTGTATATCTCATCAGGGTCCAGATCTTTCGAACCTGCTCGTTCGATCAGCCAAATCTTCCACGGTCCCTGCTGCAACTTGCCGTTGCCCTCTGCGAGCGGGTTCTCCATCCAGAGTACCTCTCTCCTGCGATCTTTGCTGGCAATCAGGTCCATGTCTCCGTCTCCATCCATGTCGCCCCACGTGCCATAACAGACCGGGCCGGCGAACGGCAGATGCTTTGTCCACAGTTTGATGTCCCCGGTATTCTCGTACCAGGGTATAAAATGGTCCTCATCTTTTCGATTGCCTTTACGGGCGGAATACCACAAATCAGGTCTGCCGTCTCCATTTATGTCAACTATTGTGCAGTCTGTAACGAATGCGGGATGAGACGGAATATCGGCCACGATGATTTCCCTAAACTTCCAATTCGCGGTCTGGCGTTTGGATTCGGGCTCGTTGTATATTACCATTAAAACCATACCGGGCCACTGGACCTCAATGCCGTGGTGTGTAGTCGTGCTGTGAGTGTATAGAGTATTGGTGCCGGACTTGATGAGATTCAGCGGGACGTCGAACTCGTCATAGCTTAAATCATGATTTTTACCGACCCTGGTGACAACCTTTTTGTCGTTTATTCCGATTTCGTCTGCTACGACTCCGTTCCAGGTGGCCATAATGATTTTCGCGGCAATGGCCTTGCTTAAGTCGTCATCTATATCGATTTTACATTTGTGCGTATTGCCCACGCGAGTTGACCATCTCTTGGGAACGTCATACGGCTTGTACATCCTGACGGTTTTGTCGCGAACAAGGTGGATATTTTCCAGGGGTGAAGTCGTATAGCACATTCCGGCGGCATCAATGATTCGAGCCATTATCTTGATGGGCCGGCCCTGAGTGGGTACCCAGGAATTGTCCCATATCACCTTGTAGGGTTTATTGGTGGCTGTGCCTATATGACTTTTTATTTCGTTGTATAGATAACGATAGTGCCACTGACGATAATTCCCATCACCTTCCCAGTTGAAATCTTCATAGAAACCGATGAAATCAACCTGCTTAATCGGATTCGGACCTGTGGCCCTGACTTCGAGAACGGGTGAGTCTGCGATAGTCGAACCGAAAGATGGTTTTGTAATCGTGCCGGCTGGATGGGGCCTGGAACTGTTATAGTAAACCCTGAACGTTACGCCATAGAGAATCCACTGCGGCCACCGCCTGCCCAATGATGTGCCTGGGCTGCATGTAAATTCAAACGTATTATTTCCCTGCTTCAAATACTCCATAGGAATCCGTACGCAAGGGTAGCGCATATACTGGTATTCCGAATTCGGCGGACCTTGCCCTGCCTTGCCCGGAATCAGGGGTGATTCACCAATGGGTATCCACGGATTTGCATTAACACGGATTCTTTTATTTATAGTCCCGCCGTGACACAGCAGCATTTCGATGTACGCTTCGACTTTGACCGCATTGTTCAGGTCGTTGATGCGAACGGTGTTTACGGAATTAGGCAGGTGTTTTTTTGCACCCTCGGCCGTGGCATCGGGGCCGGTCACCCGCTGCCATTTTCCCTCAGGCCGCCACTTATATTCACGAAAAATATCTCCAGGCCCCGGTTCCGCCCAGGCCGGAGAACCCATCGATAAAAGTACGATAACAACTATTGAAATTTTCTTCATCGAAAACCTCCTTTACGCCGTTAGAGAAAGCCACAGTCAGCGCAGACCATTAGGCAATGAAGTTCTCTAACGGGGTTTAAATCAACTCAGGCCGAGAATCTTCCTGTTCTGCTTAATGTCTGTTTTGCCGCCGGCGAAATCGTCAAAAGCTACTTCCGCCGCTTCAATTATATGGTCAGCTATGAACAGCGCACCCTCTGCGGCGCCCTGTTGGGGACTCTTGACGCAGCATTCCCATTCGAGGACAGCCCAGCCGGTATAGCCTGC
>CAYGBH010000170.1:0-8326 GCA_964348055.1 uncultured Pirellulales bacterium | reverse complement strand
TCTGGATGCGGTGGACTTTGGTTGGTGAGCCGCTTTGGCCGCACCACTTCAAATCTGAGCCGACAAGGTCCAGGTCCCATTGTTTGATTAGCAATCCCTTGTCACTTAATTCACTACATTTCTTCTCAATCAGCTTCTTAATTTTCGCTTCGCTGACTTTTGTTTTCTGTCCTCTGATTTCTTTTTCCACCTCGATTGGCGTGCATGCGTTTTTATATTTCATCATTTTTTTTGCGGCTGCGACTCTCGGTTCGTTTGCCCGGCCGGTAACGGTCATCAGGACCGGCAGGGCGGTCTGCACCTGCTGCCAGCCGTTTCCGATGTTTCGGCGGGCCGTTATGGTTTTGCCGTTAAGTTCTGTAAGCTCTTCGACGTAGGTAATCTGTGTAATGCCCAGTTTCTCTGCCAACTGCGGGCCTACCTGTGCGGTATCGCCGTCGATGGCCTGTCTGCCGCAAAGAACAATATCGTAATCGATTTTTTTGACGGCACAGCTCAGGATATAACTGGTTGCCAGGGTATCACTTGCGGCGCATCTGGTGTCGGTTATCAGGATTGCATCGTCAGCTCCGCGGAAAAGCGAGTCGCGAAGAATTGCAGCCGCCGCCGGCAGTCCCATCGTGATAACTGTTACCCGGCCGCCGAATTTGTCCTTAATCTGTAAAGCCAATTCGAGGGCGTTGAGGTCTTCCGGATTGAAAATGGCCGGCAGGGCGGAACGGTTAACGGTGCCGTCGTCGTTCATAACCCGGCCTGTAATCCTTTTGGTATCAGGAACCTGTTTAATCAAAACAACGCAGTTATAACCCACGTATTATCTCCTTATCTGTGTTTATGTTTATCTTTTGATATACTTCAGCCGAGATACGCTTCAGACTTCGCGAGATACGAGCTGCGCATTTTAGCGGGATTTGCCGCCAAGTCAACCCTAAAAGTAGGCTGGCTTGAAACGGCCATTCCGGCGTGTTAGAGTGGAAAAAGTGCTAAACCCGCAGGGCAAAAAGGCCGATTTTTTACGAGCGTTATCTTTCTTAAAGAAACAGTAAATTTTCTTTGACAATGCTTTTTGTAAATCGATAATTAGCGCAAAAGGCTTTGTTATCGGATGTTGGAAGCTAAAAGCCAAAAGGATTTGGCTCTTGGGCGTGTGGTCCCCCGGTTAGCTGGGGGGATATGATGACGAACGAAACAAGTTACGATACGATATTCGGCAAAATGGCGATACAGCAGGGTATCTGTACAGACCAAGAGCTGTCTGCCTCACTGAAAGAGCAGGAATCCCGCCGTGAGACCAATCCTGTAATACTTAAGGACCTTATGGTCGAACTGGGCTATATCACCCAGAGCCAGGCCGAAAGATTAAAAAAAAGCGTTAAGGAAAGCAAGGCCGCGGCACACCGGATTCCCGGCTATAAAATACTTGGCAAGCTCGGTGCCGGTGCGATGGCGGTCGTTTACAGCGCCAGGCAATTGAGCCTGAACCGGATGGTCGCGATAAAGGTTTTGCCGAAACGCTTTCATGAAAATCCGGAATACGTCGAACGGTTTTACAGAGAGGGCCAGGCCGCCGGCAGGCTCAATCACCCCAATATTGTCCAGGCCATTGACGTGGGTGAGGCAGGGGGGTACCACTATTTCGTAATGGAGTATGTCGAGGGCAAGACTATAGCCGATGATTTAGCAGAGGGGGGTGTTTTTTCCGAAAGTGAGGCGCTGGAGATAATCATCCAGGTCGCTCGCGCGCTTGCCCACGCTCACGCCTGCGGTCTTATTCACCGTGATGTCAAGCCCAAGAATATAATGATAAGTAAAAACGGCACAGTTAAACTTGCTGACATGGGTTTGGCGCGGGAAACAACGGACATCGAAGCGGCCCAGAGCGAGGCAGGCAAAGCTTACGGGACGCCGTACTACATTGCACCTGAACAGATTCGAGGCAGAATCGACATCGACGGCAGGGCCGATATTTACGGTCTCGGTGCAACTTTTTATCATATGGTAACCGGCCGTGTGCCGTTTATGGCAGACGATTCTTCCGAAGTTATGAGAAAGCACCTGAAGGAAAAACTGATTCCACCCGACCATATAAATACTTCACTGTCGGCAGGAGTGTCTGAAGTCATTGAAATTATGATGGCCAAGCGTAAAGAAAAGCGCTACAAGAACGTTGAGGAGTTGCTGACAGATTTGGAGGCCCTTCGCAATGGTCGGCCACCGCTTCAAGCGCACAAAAGATTTGATGTTTCCCAGTTTGCTCAATTAGGAAAGGGAGATGCTGTTGAAGCCAAAGAAAGAGTCTACGAAAGCCAGACCCTTGCCAATTACCGGATGGCGATATTGATTTTAAGTACAGTGGCGGTGGTATTCTTTTTGATTATTGTCCTGCTCTTGTTCTCTTAGCTGCCTGAGCTGCCGATCTCGTATCGGGTATATCGTATTGCGTTTTGCGGGGTGTACAATCTAAATCCTCAATAATCAATCCTTAGCCTCGTGCCTGCGCAGCAGTTTAACTATTTGCTGATGCCGAGCTTTTTGAGTTGGTCGGCCTGAACATATTCCACGTGGGCATCCAGAAAAAGCACATTTGTACCTTGCTGCGATTGGAGTAATGGTCTGTCATAGGCTATTATGGTACCAGGCCGATCTTTTTCAGTTTTTCCTTTGCCGAGGTATTCTACTTTTTGGCTGAGCCATTCGATATCCTGCTTATTTCGCAGATATGGAGCAAAGCCCTGCAAGCTGTCCGGCAGCTTTCCCTGATGGTCATTAGCAAAAAAGACCATCGCTTTACCCAAATCTTGAAGTTTTTTATTTGATGTTATCTTATCCTCAGCATCGGCTGTGCGAGGAACCATTTTGTAGCGAATCTTGACATAGTTAGGTTTCTGCTTACGCTGAAACTCCAAAATCTGCAATAGCCCCATGCCACCTTCCCGGGTTTTGAATATACGTTTTTGGCAGTTCACCTATTGCGGTCATAACGGCAGGTGTCGCCGGTTTTGCCTGCATCAACAACTCGCGAAAAGACGAAGGAGTTACTCGGTTGAATTCCTCGCTGGGAATAGGTATAATTACCATTTCCTGGCCCCGTAAACCTTCTTCACCCTTAGTGGTTTCACAGCCCGCGTCTATACCATTTTCGTTATCCCAGGCCTCCTGCTGTGTGCGTGACCAGGAGTAATAGTCGGTTGGCGGTGAGTAAAGCTTATTATTATCGAAGTAGATGAGACAGTCTTTTCGCTCGCCTGTATCATTAACAAGGCATATGATCGGTGGCGTAAAAAAGGCGCTGTTATCAACAAACCTGCCAAATGTCTTGTCAGCATCACCTTCGATCTTCCATCAGGTTACCTGTGTAAAATTGTCAGTTCCAATTCACCGGTAGTTAATTCACCATGCCAGTCGGCCTGAGGATCATCGATGAAACGATATTTCTGACTGATTCGGTACGTTCCCGGCTTTAGGTAGCAGCGCGGATCAGAGCTTTTACCATCCCATTTAATGTCAGGTCCTGATTCTACTTTCAAAAATACAGATCCAATTAGTTGTGTTTCACCCGGATTCAGGGAAAGATTTTGCTTCTGAACCGGCATATTAATTCGCGGAGTCAGCACAAATACAGATGTTCCATTCGAGTCAAATATAGTTGGCCCCCATCCCAACAGTCCGAAATGTACAAGCTTGATTTTCTTGTCGCCTACATTGTGAACATAGACTTTGAAGCTGATAACTTCCCCCTGACGATATGGTCGAGCCTGCAAATCAAAACTCAACCCAAGTTGCAATCCAGTAAGGGTGTCAGCAGCGCCCCAATAAGCAAGTTTATTTGAAGCACTTGTAGGATTAACCACATTGAGCACAAGTGATGAACACCCTATTTCTAAACTTTCAGTTTTTGATTTTCGGCGCCACACTACTCCATTGACAGTATATTGACCGGAATCTGGCAACACCCAGGGAAGGGCGCACGAAAGTCTAATACGTCCCTCAGGTTCAAGTTTGTAATGATCCGTTGGTTGTGGCTCAGGGCCAGTTTTCCCACCAGGGTATTCTGGAGATGCACCTGAACCAACCTGCACGCGGAATTTTGGCATAGTCAAGGTATTTGCAGGACTTACTCCGTGAACATTTAACCCCCAAGTGAAACCACTGGAACACTCCCAAATAATCTGTTTCGAAGAAACATTTTCTACTTCCATCGTCAAGACAGGAGCCGTGCCACGAACAATCGGTTCATTTGGATGAACCCATCGGACCCGCAAACCTTCAACCACTTCACCCCAGCCATTGCTTCCAACCTCAACTTGCACATCGGTTTTCTCTTGTGAATCGGTGGCGGGGGCTATTATAGTTGGAGTTAGAATGAACAGTACCTCTGTTGCCTGTTCTTTGGTGTCCTTTACATTACTGTTAGCCTCGGTGCTTTTTTCTGTCTTTTTTACGCCGCCGATTAACAGGATTTCGCCGGGGCTGATGTGCGCCAGAGTAGAAATTTCGTGTGTGGTGACGATGGGTATTTGTACTTCGCCTTTAGGTATGGATTTTGAGTTGATGGTTGCTTCGACCTGCAGGCTTATGTGGCCATCCGCAAAAACGTGGGGAGTGATTTCAAGCGAATCCACCACGTCAATGTATTCCGTTTCTGTTGAGACAATAGTGATCAGACCGGCGGCACCGGGTATGGTCTTAGTTATTTTTTGCAGTGGTACGTGCTGACTTGATGAGATTTTTGCTGTTTTGCCGTTGATGACCTCAAGCGTGGGGTGCATCAGAATTTTCAGGTAGCCCTTTGAAGTCAACATATCGGTGAGGGCCTTGAACTGGTCTTGCGTTACCCATTTATTCTCGGCGGATTTGTCTTTAGTTGCAGCCGTGGCCCCGGCAGCTTTTCTCAATAAGACATCCACCTTTGTATCACGGAGACTTATTTTGTTACCCAGGAGATTCTCGGCCTGGATTGTGGTCTCCCAGTCCATTTTCAAATCGGTAAAAACTTCGACTACGAGGCAGTCAACCAGGATTATTGTTTTATCTTGAGCAGATGGGGCGGGACTTTTTGCCGGCACAGGGATGGGAATACTCTCAGTCGAGGACTCTTGTTCTGCGATAAACCATTTCTCGACCGGAGCAGTTGTCCTTTCAAATGTTAGTCCCGTCTGCCGGCTCAGGTTGTTTAAGAGCATTTTCAATTTCTCATTATACAGTTCGTCATTATGGCGCAGTCTGCGCAAATCGGATGAGTCATGATTACGCCAGTATATCTTAATATCTTCTGATTCTGTTTCGTCTATTACGGGCATCTGGACCCGATTTCCCACCCATCGCAGGAATTTGCTGACCGTCCCGCTTCCGCCTCCTGGTCCTTCAATGTAGGCATGCATTTTATCTGTACAAATGAGCACATAATTTTCTTCCTTTACATTAGGCAAAGGCTTAAAGTCGTATTTGCCTCTGGCGATTATTACTTCGGTTTCCACCTTTTTCTTTACAAACTCAATTTCTCTCGCCGTTTCATCTTTTACTATCTGCTTCAGGGCTTGAAGCAGCTCTTCTTGAGGTGTGTCCTTGCGTACTATCCAATCGCCGGACATATCTGCACCAAGAATTTCGGGTGGTATATCGTATTCGCTGTTGCCGAGCCCAATGACAGATTCTAAGATCGAGTTAAGACGCGGAATAGCACCTCCCACGCTTGAGCCCCTTATACTCAGTTTGCCATCCCAATTGAAATATAGTCTCGCAACGTGATGAGGAGTATTAGGTGAATATCGCCCCGGCTGAATGAAGAGGAAATAGCCCCTGCGCTCCGGGATAAATGGCGGAGCAATTCGCTTTAGCACCTCTCCATCTTCAAGGCTATAGATTGAGTAGAATTTTTCCTGCCAGGAGTTTGGATCAACCTCATCTGGCACCTCTTCTTCAGCTAACGTCCCCGGCTCAACAAGCTTATACACACTCTTTGAGCCCACAACATAGTGCTGACCCTGCACATAATCCCTTACTGTTGCTCCCTTGGGCAGGTCTACGTCAAAGTAACTCTCATTGAAAGCTGGATCGTTTATCTTGATTTGTCGCGTCTCAATGGTGTATTTTGAGCGTAATGAGCCGTCAGGAGCATAGCTTTTTGTTTGTCCGCTAACAGGAAACCAGATGCCTTTAGCTACTTCTTTGTATCTTGACGTACTAAGGTAAGTAAGCTGCCCTTCCTTGTGGCTCTCCTGCGTAGTGCACGAGTAGCCCTGCGAAGGTTCAATAACGGCGATTCGTATTAAGGAATCAGAATGAATTACTATACGATAGGTGCCATCTTTCACTTCATCGATACTTATCTGCCTTTCAGCCTTGATGGCTTCTGCTAATTCCCTGCAAAAAGCGCCTGTAAACGTCTTCCATGGGTGTCCCTGCCTTGAAGCACCTATAGGTGGAGTGTCCTTGATTGTTGCACCTCCTGGAGCTCCTCTAATTTGGTTGAAATCAGTACCTAAGACACCATTCCAGGCCGAAATATTCTTATCTCCTCTTGGCATTTTATTGCCTGATGAATCATAAGTTCCGGTGGTCCGTTCTATTTTTGCGCATCCCTGGTTATCAATTGTACACTTTAGAATCGAGTAGCTGGCTTGAGGTTCACGACTTAATCTTGCTGTGAGCTTTTGCACCATTCTTTCTGACACACCTCTTTCCCTTATTGATTTTCTCGTCTGTTCTATACCTTCTTCGCTATGGCCCGCTCTCCATGTATTATATTCTGTGACATATTGAAGATTTTTGACTTTAGAACGATGTTCCAGCATTTTATCCAGCAGAAATTTGGCGGAATGCCCTGTCTTATTGTGAGCGGTAAGAGCAATACCTGTTGGCATCACCAATGCTATTATCAACAGAATCCCAATTACTGCAGGTACCCAACTGGTGCTGGTTTTTTCGGTTGGTTCTTTGCCGACTAATCGGCGAATGCGGACTAATAAATTACCTCCGCTTGCTGCTACGGCTAATTCGGCCTGGCCGGCTCGCATCTCCTCCATCAAAGTCAAGGTTTTTGCATAACGCACTCGGTCACCGGATATGCTCACCGCTAAATCGTCGCAGCAATTCTCTCTTTCGGCCCGAATCTTGTGTGAAACCCACCACACGGCCGGATGATAAAAGCCGAGTATCTCAACCACCGTCTGCAGCATATTAACCAGGTAATCGAATCTTTTAATATGAGCTAACTCATGTGCCAGCATAGCTTCCAATTGTTCAGTGGTTAGACCGGTTAAAGCACTGGCCGGCAGTAATATCACCGGCCTTAGCCAGCCTATAACCGTCGGCACCTGAACCAATGCAGACTCTAAAAGCTGCACTACCCGATTAACACCCAGCAAATCAGTCAATTCTCTTAGCTTGCTCTTCATAGTTGAGTCTACGGGTTTCACCATCTTCCGCCTTAACCGCTGCAATTGTGCCCAGCCGCCTAAGTGCCAGACAGATAGCCCCAATACCCCAACCAGCCAGCCTAAAACTATGTAAGGTAACGTCGGTTCGAGCAATTCGGCAGTGTACTCTTTCCAGGAAACAGCAGGCGCTGCAGGGATGTTTTCAGGCTGAAACGGTTTTTCTAACACAGGCGTTTCTGCTATCGATATCTCTTTCGTTGCTTCTGCCGGCAAAACGTGAGGTACCGGTACTGGTTCGATATGAGCTGGCGAGTATGATACTGAAACCGGCACCAACTGAATGGTTATCACTGGCGATAGAACGATCAGGGCCAAATCTAAACAGGCAAATATGTAACGCAGGTTAGCTGTGGATTTTCGCAATACTCGCAGCAGGATTGCTAAAAGTAATGCTACTGCCGCCGCCTGCCAGATGAAATGAAGCAGCGTCCAGCCCAGTCTTTGAACAATTTCCTGTGAGAGAATGTTTTCCAAAACTACCATGATTATTCTCCTTCCAATTCATCAAGCATTTTTCTTATTCTTGCAAGCTCTTTCGCCGAGACCTTTTTGGCTGAAAGTGCCCGCATGACCATTTTTTCTGCTGAGCCCGAAAACGCTCTTTCGAGCAAATCGCTTACTAATTGCTTTTGAGTTTTTTCCTCTGTAAAGGCGGGCTTATAGACATGCTTGAACTGAGATTCATTTCTGATTAGAAGCCCTTTTTCAGTCATGATTTGCATAAGTTTGAGGGTGGTGGTGTAGCCGGTATCTCTGTCTTTATTCATTGCTTCATTGACCTGGCGAACTGTGCTCGGCCCGTTATCCCATAATATCCTCAGAATTGTCAGCTCTCTGATTGTCGGTTGTGAACTTTTGCTTCTTGCCATATTGATTCTCCTTTAGCG
>CAYGBH010000169.1:0-8358 GCA_964348055.1 uncultured Pirellulales bacterium | reverse complement strand
TTCGCACTTATCGACTTCCTTAATGACCAGCAATATCCGCCTAACTTAAGAGGCAGTCTGCTTGGCCGAATAAACATCGAAAGGCCCAAACTTGCTGAGCAATTGGAGCAGCAGCACCAGGAATTGCTCAAAAGATTAGAACAATCAGAACAACAAAAATGATACGCTGAACGAGCTTCTGGCATGCACAATACAGTCTGGGGACAACTAACCCCTTCGCAAAGAAAAGCTGTTTTTCATGTAGAAGGGCCGTTTCTTGTTCTTGCTGGCCCCGGCAGCGGCAAAACCCGCGTAATTACGTATCGAATCGCAGCGCTTATCGATTCGGGCATCCAGCCGTACAATATTTGCGCAATAACTTTCACCAACAAAGCCGCCGACGAGATGCGCCAAAGAGCAGTCGCTCTCGGAGCTTCCGCTGGTGCGCATATCAGCACCTTTCACTCTTTATGCGTAAGGATACTTCGTCGGTATGCAGATAAGGCGGGCATAAATCCCAACTTTAGTGTATATGACGAGTCCGACCAGGTCAGATGTATCAAGCAGGCCGTAAAAGACTGTGAACTTGATACCACAAATTTCCCGCCCGCTCGAATGCTCGACGCAATATCTACCCTGAAAAACAAGCTGGTAGATGCTGACTCTTTCAAAAGCAGAGCAGACGATTTTTTTTCCAAAACGTTAGCCGAAATATATCTTCGTTATCAGAGCATCCTGAACGAGCGAAACGGTCTGGATTTTGACGACTTGTTGATGAAGGCCGCTTTTTTGCTGCAAGACTGTCCGGATGTTTGTTGTGAGCTTGGCGAGCGTTTCAAATTCCTGCTCATCGACGAATATCAGGACACCAATCACGCCCAGTACAGAATCGCTAAAGCCCTTGTTTCACAGCACAACAATATTTGCGCAACCGGCGACCCCGACCAGTCCATCTACCGCTGGCGTGGGGCCGACATCCGCAACATATTGGCCTTTGAAAGCGATTGGCCTGATGCCACCGTTGTTAAGCTCGAACAAAATTTCCGCAGTACCGCCAATATCCTCGAGGCAGCCGATAACTTGATTGCATTTAACCGAAATCGAAAAGAGAAGAAACTTGTCCCCACAAGGCCCCGCGACAAGGATGTAGTTGTAGGTGTTTGCGAGGATGAGACTGAAGAGGCCCAGGCCATTGTCCAGCAGGTAAAAGAATTAGCGAACGGAGGTGCCTCTCTCAAAGACATTGCCGTATTCTATCGTGTTAACGCTATGAGCAGGGTGCTGGAAGAAGCGTTCATCCAGAACAAAATACCATATCAGGTCGTTCGCGGCGTGGAATTCTACAATAGAAAGGAAATCCGCGACCTGCTCGCTTATTTGAAAGTCCTTGTCAATCCTAATGATGAGATTGCACTGTTGCGCATCATCAACACGCCCGCCCGCGGTATAGGAAAAACTACGATTGACAGGGTTCGTGCTTATGCTGCCCGCAATAATATTACCTTTTTCGAGGCCCTGAAGAAGTCAGAGCATATCGATTCAGTTTCTAAGGCCGCAAAGGCCAAGCTCGCATCTTTTGTCAATATGCTCAAGCAGTTCAAGAAGGATATTGCCGGTCAGGTTGCGCCGCTGGCCGAGCGTGTCTCTGTCGAATCGGGGCTGGTTGATTCTCTACAGGCGGCCGGCCCTAAGGGCGAAGGCGCACTGGAGAACGTTAACGAGCTGATAAGCGCCGCTGCCGTTTATGACGAGCAGGCGGAGCAGCCCTCACTGGTTGACTATCTTCAGCAAATATCGCTCTTCAGCGATGCCGATGCGTATGATGCCGAAAGCTCCCGTGTCGCCTTGATGACCCTGCACGCCGCAAAAGGGCTCGAATTTGAAAATGTCTTTATCGTCGGGGTCGAAGACGGCTTACTGCCCCATGAAAGAAGTAACGCCGGCGAAGATGAAGATGAACTGGAAGAGGAGCGCAGACTCTTTTTTGTCGGTATAACCCGCGCCAAAACCGGCCTGTATATAAGTTATGCCCGATACCGAACAGTACGAGGCCAGATGCTGCGCACAATACCCTCGCAGTTTCTTTTTGAACTTGGTGGTGACCTCGTCGAACAGGCCCAAGAAAATCGACATTACGATGATATTGACAATATCAGTCAAGTTCATTTTGAGGCAGGCCAGTTGGTGCGGCACAAAACTTTCGGCCTGGGCAGAGTCAAAGAGTTTATCGATATGGGCGAAAACAGCGTGGTCGTAGTCGAATTTGACTCTGGACAGACAAAATCCCTGATGGTAAAATACGCCGGCCTTTCAAAGACATGAAGCCTTACAAGCCCGAACAGAAAGGAGCTGAAGATGAAAAAAGAAATTAATCGAAGGAAATTTCTGCAAATAACAGCGGGTGGAAGCGCTTTATGCCTTGGCGGTTCGGGCATTTTAGCATTCGGTGCAAATCCAAAAAGGTCGAGGCTTATAAGCCCGGGCTGCAGAAGAACAAAAGTTAAAGTTGCCAGGATTTATATGGGCACTTCGCATGGCCTTTGGCCCAAACCAAAGTTGAATTTGAAAAACGAAGTCCGGTTTTATGAATCCGAGTTTGCAAAATTAAAGCACGAGCTGTCCGATGTAGAGTTTGTTGTGGATGAATTGGTCACTTCTGCGGAGCAGGCCGGTCGGCTCAAAGGCAGATTAAAAGACGTTGACGGTATTCTGGCGATTCACTTCAACATTGGAGTAAGGCCGATTCTGGATGAGATTCTCAGCGCTGGTAAGCCGACAGTGGTTTTTGCCGTTCCGTATTCCGGGCATGGGTGGACCGGATTCGGCGCTTTGCAAAAACAGCAACTGGGCGCCAAGATGGAATGTATGCTCACCAGTGATTATAAGCAGCTGGCAGTTGCTGTAAGACCTTTTCGCGCGATTCATCATTTGAGGGAAGCCAAGATTCTTAATGTCACGGAGCGGTCATTTGACCGTTATTCTAAGGACATAAAAAATAAGTTTGGCACAGAGATTAAACAGGTCGAGCTCAAACGAGTACAGGATGCTTATGATGGCATCAGCGATCGCGAAGCGAGATTGGAAACCGAGCGATGGATCAAAGAAGCTGAAAAGGTTGTAGAACCCCCCAAGAGAGAAGTATTCAAGTCCTGCAAACTGGCACTGGCTCTTGAAAGGTTGCTGGATGAAGAGGATGCAACCGTTATGGCTGTTGATTGTTACGGTACGATGTGGGATAAAACCATTAAACTGCCGGCTTACCCATGTCTCGGCTTCACGAGGTTAAATAATATGGGGTTGGGTGGTATTTGCGAATCAGATTTGCAGTGTGCCATGACTCATATACTGTTCCAGGGATTAGTGGGAAAGCCGGGCTTTATCAGCGACCCTACCGTGGATGAATCCAACAACAGTATCATTCTGGCTCACTGTCTTGGTACGACAAAAATGGATGGTCCGGACGGGCCGGCAGCTCCGTATAAGTTACGCACGGTTATGGAGCGTCAGGAAGGGGTCGTTCCACAAGTGGAAATGCGTATCGGCGAAAAAGTCACTCAGGCCAAATTGATTGGTACGGATCTTTTACTATATTTCACAGGCGAAATTATCGATGCCCCGGTGTCGGTTGACGTAGACAGGGCCTGCCGTACCAAGATTACGGTCAAGGTCCACGGCGATGTGACGACGTTGTGGAAGAACTGGTCGTATGGACTGCATCGGCAGACATGCTATGGAGATATCAGCGAAGACCTTGCGCGCTTCTGTAGATTTAAAGAAATTGAACTGGTAAATGAGGCGGTGTGAGTAGAACCATTGCTTGAAATAAAAGGCACAGCCGGCATTAGGTTGTGCCTTTCCGTTTTAAACCTTGGGTGACAGAGGAGACTGTTGTAAAATGGCGACTTTGGCAGAAGGTTTTTGAAAATTTCTGTGAAAGGAGGACATTGTGAATCGGCGTGATTTTTTCAAAGCCGCGGGTCTCGGGGCGGTGTCGTCAGCCTTGCCGACGTCTTTGCTCGCCGCGGAAGAACGAAGGGACAACATTCTAAGCCAAGTCGATACCCGCATCGAGAAATACCGCAAAGGTGATGTGTCGCTGAAACTTGTCGGGCCGGGTGGCAAACAACTTAAGACCGGCCTGACTTTGAAGATAGAACAGAAGCGGCATAAGTTTTTATTCGGCTGTAATATCTTCAAGTTGGGCAGGTGCAGGACACGTGAGGATAACGCTGCCTACGAGAATCAGTTCGCTGCGCTGCTGAACTATGCAACGCTTCCTTTTTATTGGTGGAATTACGAGCGCCAGCGCGGCAGGCCGGATGATGACCGCACCGAAGAAATCGTCCGCTGGTGTAAGGCCCATGACGTAACGACCAAGGGCCATCCGCTTGCCTGGAACTGGGGACAGCCGAGGTGGCTCCCCAAGGACCCTGACTCAGCGATGCAACTACAGTTCAACCGTATCGAGCGTTGTGTTCGGCGATTCAAAAATGATATTGACATCTGGGATGTGGTTAATGAGGCAACGCATTACGATCGTGATAAGGCTAAGAAGGATGCTCCGGTGTTGACCGAGGCCATCAGTAGAATGGGCGTCGGGGCATACGTCCGCGAGGCGTTTGAGACGGCACGCAAGGCAAATCCGAAGGCCACGCTGGTCATCAACGATTATCGAACCGATCAGTCTTATGCTGAAAAGGTGATTTCACAACTTATCGACGGCAGCGGGCATCCGCTCTACGACGTTATCGGCATTCAATCACACATGCACGGTAGCTATTGGGGAACGCAGCGCGCCTGGGAAGTCTGTGAAGGGTTCGCGAAGTTTAGAAAGCCACTGCATTTCACCGAACTAACAATCGTCTCAGGTCCCAGGAAAAAGCCAAGATGGAATACCACCACGGAGGGTGAAAAACGTCAGGCTGAGCAAGTGGCGGAGTTTTACCGTGTCCTTTTCTCGCATCCAGCCGTGGAGGCCATTACCTGGTGGGACTTCAGTGACCAACAGGCATGGCAGGGGGCGCCGGCAGGACTCGTGCGGGCCGACATGACGCCTAAGCCGGCTTACAATGAATTGCAACGGCTCATCAAAGGCAAGTGGTGGACGCAAACCAGAACAACAGTTGCCGACGGAGGCAAAGCCCGCTTCCGTGGCTTCTTCGGGCAATACGAAGTTACCGCGCGCGTTGGTGGCCGCGAGTTGACCGGCACCTTCCGGTTCGATAAAACGGCAAAAGAAATAATAGAGGTGCGATTGAAAACATAAGGTTATGAATAATTGTGTGTTTTGATAAATCTAAGCGTTATATCACCTAAAGGAGCCTGTGATGCGTAGAGTATTTTGTGGTTTTATTCTCGTTGGATTGTTGTTGGCTGCCACAAGAAACCTGTATGAGACGGCTCAGGCCGAAAGTAAAAGTCAGCAGCTTTCTGAGCAAAACTATATCAAAGTGAGGGTCAAAAGAAAACCGACAGACAAGGATTGGACTCTGCGTGATACCCGCACAATAGAATTACTGGAGGATTTTAAGCTAGGTTCAAAGAAAATTCGGCTGAGCAAGTATGGCGGCCAGCTTGGCAGCAGGGCTGAGGCAAAAGGTTATTTTTATCCAAAGAAGATGGCAGGCAGATGGTGGCTGGTTGACCCCGATGGAAATCTGTTCATAAATGTAGGCGTATGCTCAGTCCGCATGGGCCGTTCCGAGATAAGCCGGAGGCCGGGCAGGGAAAAGTTCGGCACGCCGGAGAAGTGGGCTGAATTTTCTACCACACTTCTTGCCGAGTATGGCTTTAACGGAACGGGCGGATGGTCGGATTCGGATCTTTTGCGGGCGGCCCCGCATCGGCTGGCATATACCCTTTCGTGGAGCTTTATGGGGGCGTTCGGCAGGTCCAAGAGGCTTGTACGGCAGGAACCGGGGCATCTCGGATACCCTGACAGGTGCATTCTGGTATTTCATCCGGATTTTGAGAAGTTTTGCGATTATTACGCCAAACAGCTCGCTGCGGCCAAAGACGACCCATGGCTGATAGGGCATTTTTCGGATAATGAGCTGCCAGTTGTTTCTGATATGCTGGACAGGTCGTTGCGGCTTGATGTTAATAATCCGGACCTTCGGTATGGCTATGAGGCGGCCAAGAAATGGCTCAATAAGAGGAAAGGTAGGCAAGCGGGGCTGAACGATATAACCGATGCTGACCGGCGGGCTTTCCTTGGTTATGCGTTCGACAGGTATTTTCAGGTAACCACCAATGCCATTCGCAGGTACGACTCAAACCATTTGTGTCTCGGCTCGAGGCTGCACGGCAGGGTGCTGAGTATGCCACATATGTTCGAAGCAGCCGGTAAGTATCTGGACGTGATAGCGGTGAACTATTATGGTGCATGGGGACCGGACGCCGAGAGAATGGCGATGTGGGGCCGTGAGTCGGGCAGGCCTTTCATGATTACGGAGTTTTACGCCAAAGGACATGATTCGGGCCTGCCGAACAATACCGGTGCCGGCTGGCTGGTTCCAACACAAAAGGACAGAGGCCGGTTCTATCAGCATTTCACGATGGGGCTGCTTGAATCCAAATTTTGTGTCGGCTGGCACTGGTTCAAGTACAGAGATAATAATCCGGAGGATTTGAGCACAGACCCATCTAACCGTGACTCAAACAAGGGAATAGTTGACTATCAGCATAAGCCATATCTTATACTGCTTGAGGATGTGAAGAAACTGAATAACCAGGTGTATGCCCTTATTGACTACTTCGATTCGAGGTGAGGGCGCGCAGCAGCGAGCAGGGAGAAGTAAAGTGTTTCGGGGTGGTGGTAGTACTTTTGCAAAAGGTTTGGATTGCGTCCCAGGTATGAGACGTTATAATGGGATGCCAATGAAAAATATCAAGGAGAAAGTAGTTATTTTCGATGGAGATAGGATGAAGCGTCGTGATTTTCTAAAAGCTGCAAGTGTTGGTGCAGCGGCTCTGGCTGTGCCGGGATGTGCTTATGTCCAGCAGCGAGGCGTCAGAGGCGGGAAAAAGCCCAATATTGTCTACATAATGCTGGATGAGCTTGCCTATTTTGAGTTGTCCTGTATGGGCAATAAATATCTGCAGACGGCGAACATTGACCGTATGGCGGCCGAGGGTATGCGCTTCACACAGGCGTTGGCGGGTGCTCCGGTGTGCGCGCCGACGCGTAGCGTATTGATGACCGGCCAGCATACGGGACATACGACGGTGCGCACAAACCCGGGGGGAGTGCCGTTGCGTGCCGAGGATGTGACGGTTGCCGAAGTGCTCAAAGAAGCCGGCTATGCCACCGGTGGATTTGGCAAGTGGGGCTGCGGCGACCGCGGCACTACCGGTGTTCCTGAGAGGCACGGCTTCGATATTTTCTTCGGTTATTATCATCAAGTCCACGCTCACTCATATTTCCCCAACTACCTTGTGCGAAGCGGCGAGAAAGTTCCTCTTGAGGGCAATACCGGAGATTTCTACGAAGGAAAGCAATTCGCGCAATATCTAATCTTTGATGAGTCGATAAAGTTCATTCGTGAAAATAAGGACAGGCCGTTTTTCTGCTACTGCGCGTGGACTCCGCCGCACGGTCGATGGGGTATTCCGGAGGATGAACCGGCCTGGCTGGAATTCAAGGATAAGCCCTGGCCCGCCGGCCAAAGAAGACCGGAAGATGCAAAGGTTTATGCTGCTATGGTGAAAATGATTGACCGCCAAATCGGGCAAATCTTCGCTTTGCTCAAAGAACTCGAAATCGACGATAACACGGTTGTATTCGTCTGCGGTGATAATGGTGGGGCTCGCTATTTCGACCACTTCTTCAATTCCAACGGGCATTTTCGAGGACGAAAAGGAAATTTATATGAAGGTGGTCTGCGTATACCAATGATTGTGCGCTGGCCCGGTAAAATCAAAGCCGGCGTTGTCAGCGATTATCTCTGGTATTTCCCGGATGTTATGCCGACCTTGGCGGAACTTGCTGGGGTTGAACCGCCGGACAATATCGATGGAATATCAATCGTCCCGACCCTGTTGGGCGAGAGCGCTGCCGGGCGCAAGCAGAAAAAGCACAAATTCCTATACTGGGAGTACAAAGGTCAGACGGCTGTGCGAATGGGCGATTGGAAGGCCGTTCAGCCGGGTAAAAACAAACCTTTTGAGCTATATGACCTCAGCAGAGACATCGGTGAAGAGAATAACATTGCTGCTGAACATCCTGAAATCTTAGGCAAGATGAAGGCCTATGCGAAGCAGGCCCACACCGAGAACATCCCGGGCGGCTGGGTCGATGAAGAAAAAGCTTTCAAGGGTCATGGGTTCCACTAAGAGATATGCCAGTGGTATATTAGCGAAAACAAAACTGTGTATCTT
>CAYGBH010000168.1:0-8363 GCA_964348055.1 uncultured Pirellulales bacterium | reverse complement strand
GATGAATCAAGAAAGTGCGGGTCTTCAACCACACGCACCTGCATCTGCGGGTCCTTCCCAAGCACCTCAGCCAGCACAGGAGCCGTCTGGCGCCACTTATGAGCAGGGTGGTCGATACCGGTAACAATCAAGACATCTACGGCCTGGCCCTTTTCGGAAACCCACGATGTGGTGCCTACAGCCAAGGCCAATACAAACCACACCAGAGCAAACACAACAAAGATTTTACCAAGACGACCCATAGCTTTTATAAATGTAGTAAAGTTTATGGTCAGTTACAGGGACCCCAAACGTCAAAGAATGTGTTTGGGAGCCCTTACAATCTCCACGGGCTGCGCATCGGCCGACCGAGCATACGGTTGGCCTCCTCGTCGTTGACAAATCGCTCGGATTTCCAGTCCCAGGTCAGCCTCCGGCCCAGACGTGTTGCAATATCAGCGATGAGGGTAACCGTGGTGGCGGCGTGGCCCGCTTCGACCGGAGCAGCCGGGTCGCGCCGGCTGCGCATGCACTCCAGGAAGTTCACCCAGTGGTGACCCGACTCGTAGAGGTGTTCATCATTGGGCTTAATGGCGACCTTCAGCAGCGACTCCGGCTCAGCCGAGATGCCGGAGCGATTGACATGGACCCAGCCCTGGTCGCCCTCGAAGCGGCAGCCCTGTTTGTGGTGGCCGTTATCCGAGAAGCTTAGACGCAGACCGTCGGCCCCCGTGAATTCGACCCGCCACGTCAGCGATGTGTTACCAAGACCCTCGGTTGGGAACACCGCGGTCCCTTCGACTTCAAGCCGCGAACTCGCCAGGCTCGGGGCGCCCCACAGAGCAATATCAATGTGGTGCACACCCCATGCTTCAATCCACCCGGCGCAATAATCGTAAATGTGATACCAACCAACCGGGCTCGTGCAGCGCACTGCGTTGTAGGGCTTAAAAGGCGCCGGCCCGATCCACATATTGTAATCGAAGCCCGCCGGCACAGGGATAGCTGGTGCATCACCCAGAGCATGGCCGCCCGGCACACCGACCTTGACCGTATGTAGCTGGCCGAGATAGCCGTTGCGCGCCAGCTCGCAGGCAAAGCGGAAGTTCCGGCCGGAGCGCTGCTGCGTGCCCACCTGGAACACACGTCTGTACCGCCGCACCGTCTTACACAAGGCTTGTCCTTCAGCGACCGTTAGCGTCAAGGCTTTTTCTCCATAGATGTCCTTGCCCGCCTTCGCAGCCGCTATACCGGTCAGGGCGTGCCAGTGCTCCGGCGTAGAGATTACCACCGCGTCGATATCTTTGCGAGCCAGCAGCTCGCGGAAGTCGTTGTACGTATCGCAGCCCTTGTATGCTGCTGCACCTCTTGTACCGGCGTAGTGGTCCTCGATGTTTTTCTTAGCCTTCTGGCGCCGCGACCGGAACAGGTCACTGACCGCGACGATCTGTGCGTCGGCCAACGTCAAAAAGGTGCGGAGATGTGCTGTGCCGCGGATGCCAAGACCAATCAAGCCCAGCGTAATGCGTTCGCTTGCCGCCGCGGCGTCACGACGGCCAAGTGCCGCAGCCGGTACAAAGTAAGGCATCGCCGCTAACGGCGCCGCGCTGGCAAGGAATTGACGGCGGGTTATACGTTCGGGATGCCTGCGTTTGATTCTGGATGAGCTGCGCAGAGCCATTATCGTTCTCCTTGTATTTGGGATTTTGTTGGACCCTTCGATGTCTTACCGGGCCACGCACTCGGAAACAATGCACCTGCTCATTGTTTGAGCAATATAACACACCTCGTTGATTCTTGTCAAATCCTATTTCACATGCCTCCAATCGTCTCAAGTTTGGATGGCCAGAGATAATTGAGCAGCGACATAACAGAGCCGCGACCATAAGGGAGCGGTAACCGCCCTTGTGGGTATATAGATGGTCTAAAATCGGTAGACCACCTTGAAAAAGGCCCCGCAAACGTCTTGGCCGTTGGTCTTATAATCGTTGAACAACAGATATAAATCAGTATTATCTTTCATCGGCCAGGAAAACAGCACGGTCAGATTATGACGGCCCTCTGACGTTTCTTCCGCGGTGAACTTGATCCTTCCATTCCAGGTAAAGGTGTATTGGGTAACCCAGCGCCACAGCCAGATGGCATCATCTCCGCCAGCTTGGGGATATACTGTGCGGTAGTTGCCGTTGAAGGTGCTGAGCAGACGTTCGGTAATTCTCATGGGTTTTTCGAGGGAGTATTCTCTATAAGGCTCATTCTCATACACCCCTTTTTCAAAGCCAACGCTGACCGACTCCCACACATCCACTTCCTCATTGTATTCGACTCTAATGTGGTCGTACCAGTTTTGATACGGGGCGTGATAACTATCGGCGCGTGTGTACGATAGTTCCACCTCATTTCGAAAACCCACCCCAATTTCCTCGATGAAGTCACGCAGAGTGGTATCGTGGTCATCATTTTCATAGACATCAGCTTGCGAAGATGCACTAACTGATTTGAGAATGCCCTGTTCAAAATAGTCCCTATACGACAGGTAGGAACCGGGTCCGCGGATGTTCCGCCTGGGGATGTAGCCCAAATCCGGCCGAAAACCTCGCGAAATATCACGATAGTCCACTTGCCACGACAAAGGCCTGGTCCCTCCACCCAGGGAGGTATACAGACCGTAAGCATCACGGTCATAAATACCGTCTGTTTCGATGCCTTCGGAATCCCTCATTTGCAAAAACTGCGCGGTAAACGACGTCGTACTGTCAAGAAACAGACGCGCATCGGCGCCGCCGGTTATGTTCATACCGTCCGACCGGTTAGAGTTGGCCCAGATGCCGCCGATATGAGAATTTTCTCCTATGTTATGAATGAACCTGCCGACATGATAATTTCCGGTGCGCGTTTTATCGTCCCGTTCGATTTCGCCCTGAACATCTAACAGCCCGAGCGCCCAGGTTTTGCCCTGGCCGCTAATCTTTGCTCCCGCGTCAATATCCATGAAACGCCGGCTGTAATAGATATTCAACGGCGACCCGAACAGCTCATTGCCCTCACGGAAAAAAGGACGTCGCTCCCTCAAAAATCGCTCAGTGTCCCTCAATTCAATTGTGTCGGGGTCGGCCTCAACCTGACCGAAGTCGGGATTGATGGTAAGCGCGCTGGTTAGCTCTGAATTTAACCGCATCGAGATGTCCAGACCGGTGGCCAGCTTGTTACTTTTAGTGTCGAAATCTGACGTGGCACTAAAATACGTTTCAAAAGCAGGTTTACGAGCTACCTTTACCTTCGCGAGGTCCAGATTTGTCAGATGACCAAATTCACGAGAATAGCGGGCCCGGTTATTGCGATAGCACCAATAACCCCTTTCCGGAATGCTATGCTCACGCCGGTAGAAATTAGCGCCCCAGGTAGCTGCGTCTTTTTGCTCAAAGAACATATTGCCAATCGGGATGGCCATTTCCGCGAACCAGCGGTCTTTCTCAACCGTACAGGCAGCCGACCAGTCGCAGCCCCAGGTATCATCGTCATAACGATCGAAAAGCCCCATTCGTGCATCGTAGCGGGTTCCCAACGTATTGACGCCGAAGATGTACTGACAACGATGGTCGTGGAAGGTGTCAAACCGGGCAACTACGGAGTCTTCGTCTCGGAGGGATTGGTCATATCTTCGTTCGACGCCCACGATACTATTGGGGTCCGGCTCCAGACATTCAAAGGCAACGTACAGGTTCTGGTCGTCATAGAGCACCCGTACTAATGTCTGTTCAACCGCTAACTGTTCGAGCCTGTAGTCAGTGAAATCCGTAGCTATATCTGCCTGCGACCAGCAGGGATCATCGAGTTTCCCATCGATTACCGGCGGGGTATCCGTCCGTACAGCTTTCATGGACCGCACCGGCCCTCTGACCCCTCGGGGACGGATATCTTCAAGACCGGGTTCTGCGACCTGACGCACATCGACATTATCAAGGTCGGCGCTGTCGGCCTCCCGGAGGACGGCATCATCAAGGCTGGCGACGTCGACCTGCTGGAAACCGGCGTCATCAAGGCCATCATCGTCAGCCCACCCTGCCTCCATATTCATTAGCAATACCATTGCCGGCAGGGCTATAAAAAGTACCATAGTATGTTTCATGCTGCTGCTTTTATTTTTTCAGCCCCGCCGCATTATTAACAGGGATTTCTCACATTAACTTTTGCTCATTTGAGTCACTATGATTTCCGATTTACGACCTGAAATCGGCAATTCGAGTTCGCCAATCAACAATTCTACTTGATTCACCCTGATTATACAATCTTTTGGGGAGAAGATTATTGCCGGCAACGCCAGCAACCAGCGCTAATCCGATACCTCTGAGCATTGCCCCATTATTGAGCTTTCTGCTATTAATGCAACGCGTGGTTAACCGGTAATCTTGCTTGGGGGTGTTCTAAGCCGAGTTATTTATGCTAAGTTGTATAAATTCACTTGATTTAGTAGAATAGCTCGCAAATCCAGGGAAATGGTGGCTGATTTGCCATTTCCGATTTGCATTGGGATAGTTCCTTATTGGATTTCGACTTCCAGGTGCAAAGTATCTGGGAAATAAGGGATTATCTATTGATTGAGGAATTTGTTATGAGACGACGTGAATTCCTAAAAGCCGCCGCCGGTACCGTCCTTCTGCCCACGTGGGCTTGGTCCAAAGAAATACCCCGCGATTTTAAGATTACCCGTGCTGTTGGTTTCGACCTGGTTAGCGAACGGTCCAAACTTGCCGGTAAGAATTCCCGGCGCGACGTGCATGGCAGACGGGCCACCGACCGAATGGTCAGGCTTTTCACCAACGTCGGCATAGAAGGCATCGGCAACTGTCGTGCAGGCCAGGAGGCTCTCGGGCAATTGCTGGGAAAGAATCCATTTGATTTTTACAACGGTGCAGACCGCAGGATGACCAGCCCGCTGGGCGCCGGGACGATGCCGCTCTGGGATTTAACCGGCAAGGTCCTGAAAAAGCCCGTTTACGAACTGCTTGCCCCGCCCCTTATAAAGGGACGGGACCGGGTACCTGTCTATGATGGCTCGATTTACTTCAGCGACTTACTGCCGCAATACAAGCACAAGCCGCTCGACCGATTCAAAGAAGAAATTGATATGGGAATGGCTGTGGGACATCGTGCTTTCAAAGTGAAAATCGGGCGCGGCGCCAAGTGGATGCCGCCGAAAGAAGGCTACGCCCGTGACACCGAGGTACTCAAAACCATCCGCCGGCATGCGGGCCCGGATATCCTCATCGGGGTCGATGCCAACAATGGTTATGATCTGCCAAAGACCAAACGGCTGCTGGCCGAACTACCCGATTATAATTTCGCCTTTCTGGAAGAGATGTTTCCGGAAGAGGTTGATAAGTGCCTGGAACTCAAGCGTTTCATATCCCGGCACGGCTGGAAAACCCTCGTGGCAGACGGCGAGACTCAGAGGCAGCTCGATGCTTACAAACCATTCATCGAGGCTCGGGCAATTGACATATTCCAGGGGGACATGAAGCGCTTCGGCTTTGAAGGCATCCTAACCGAGGCTTCCTGGTGTAAACTCCAGGGATTGCAAGTCGCCCCTCATAACTGGGGGTCGCTTGTAGGCTACTATATGCAGTTGCACGTCGGGCGGGCCATAACAAACTTCTACAGAGCCGAACGCGACCCTCTTTCAAATCCGGTGCTCATTGCCGATGGCTACGAGCTCCGTGACGGTTACTCCAGTGTTCCGGACGCACCGGGATTCGGCCTAAAACTAAACGAGGACAGATTCGCCGCAGATGTGCGAATAAACTTCGACCTTAGGGTTTGAAAGCCCGAGCACGCATCTGTTAGTCTTCCAACAAAGGTCTGTAAGTATCAGGCCTGCGGTGGCGAGGACCGATGGCACGCCAGTACCCAACCCAACTAAGGGCTTCGCGTGCATTCAGGTCAATCTCAGCCCAAAAGACGCCTTGCTTGCCTTCACTCGAAGCCAGAATCTTGCCCATCGGGTCGATAACAAGACTATTGCCGCTGTAGACCGAGGGAACCATATACACCCCATTATCACGAGCCCGCACTCGGAACACTGATTCGCCGTTAACCCGCCCGTCCTCGTCAGGCAGAGTATTGCCCCAGGTCGGGGCGAAGATAATTTCAGCCCCCCCAAGGGCGAAGATGGTCTCCGCCTCCGGGAAGAACCAGTCATAACATATCTGAATAGCGACCGTTCCGAAGTCCGTTTTGAAGACCGGATAGGAATCGCCGGGCGTAATACCCTTCTTCCATTCTTCACGCGGCAGATGCACTTTGCGATACTTGCCGGCAATTCGCCCCCGACGGTCCAACAACACAGCGGTATTGTAGACCGTATCACCATCACGTTCCGTAAGACCTGCAACCACCCAGATGCGATTTCTTCGGGCCGCATCACCCAGTTCTCTGGTCGCGGCCCCTGGAATCGGCTCTGCGCAGTCTTTGACTGTACAACCCGTTCCAACAAGAGTAATCGCTTCGCCCAGACACAAGATGTCAAGTCCCATCCTGCCCGCTGCATCAATCTGCTCACAGAAAAGTCTCAAATTATTCTTTGGACTGCTGTTTCGGGGCCGGATATACACCGTGCCGACTTTGACCTTACGCGGGAGCGGCGCCGATGTCGGACGCACACTGACCTGTTTCCAAAGCACACAACCGCCCTGCGGCCATTTCACCTCCAGAGAAAGCTGGGCCCCATCTGCCCCTTGTGGTGCGGTAAAAACATCCCTGAAGCGGGCCAGGTCACCGTCAAGAATCGGGCCTCGGACGAGCATGCCGGCCGGATGAAGCAGCTTCTTTCCATCAGTCCAGCTTATACGTGCGAGTACCGACCTATAGGGCGCAGGAATGTTTTGCAATCGGCAGACTGCTTTAACGGCATAGGATTGTCCACCCTCGATGTCTCTAATTTTCGTAACAACGCCGCCGACGCCATATGGGCTTGTCGGTGCTTCAATCAAAAGTCCCTCAGAAACACTTTGGGCGGTACAGCCCGCCTTTTCCCATACAGGCAACCAAACCGACCAATGAGCGGGTAAGTCCCCCTTCCCGGATGATGCAAACGTGGGATTTAATACTAACTCTTTCACTTCATTGCCTTGGCCCTGAGCCGGTGAGCACAACAGCGCAAAAACTGCGGTGATAAAAACACATTTTCTACTACGGATAATCATTCGCGTGTACCTCCACTTGCATAAGTCTCTTTAGATTCGATTCTGTATTATACTTTCTCAATGTCGGCACGGCAAGCCTCTGTGTAGCTCAAAGCCGCCATTCTCTCGCTATCGGTTTATCCGTCATTGTGTGCTAATCGCAAATCGGCAAGGGACAAATCTGTAGATTTAAATATTGACTTACTGGGATACAACTTATTACAATTGGTTAATCAATCAATATTAGGAGTTTCACATGACTAACAGCAAATCACTCATAGTATGCCTGACACTTATTACTGCCGTTTCTTTCCAGGCGAAAGGCCTAGCAGTCAACGCTGAGGAGGGCTGGAAAGCCTCGCCCGAGCTGGCCGAGGCGCTTACCAAGCGCCGACCCGAGACCAATTATTACGAGCAGCGGGTCCCGAAATACACTCTGCCCGACCCTTTGGTGATGTCGGACGGGAGGATTGTGACCAACGCCAGAACGTGGCGGACCAGGCGCCGGCCGGAAATACTCGAGCTGTTCCGAACCCATGTTTATGGTCGCTCGCCCATCGGCCGCCTGGACAATATGACCTTCAAGGTCTTTGACCTCGATCGAAAAGCACTGGCCGGCCTGGCCACCCGCAAGCAGGTGGCGGTAAGCTTTACAGGCAAAATAGGCGGACCGAAGATGGACATCCTCATCTATCTGCCCAATGCCGCCAAAACACCCGTTGCCACCTTTGTTCTTTTGAATTTTGGCGGCAACCACACGATTCACTCCGACCCGGCCATTAAGCTCTCGAAGGGCTGGATGCGCCCCGGACGTGCAGGAGTTGTTAAAAACCGCGCGACAGAAGAGTCACGCGGTCGCAGCTATTTAAGCTATCCGGTCGAAAAGATTCTCGCACGCGGCTACGGTCTGGCAACAATTTACTATGGTGACATCGACCCGGACTTTCACGATGGTTTCAAGAACGGTGTACACGGGGACTTTGATGAGCTTTTCGGCGGCAAACGCCCGCCGGATGCCTGGGGCGCCATTGGCGCCTGGGCATGGGGATTGAGCAGGGCCATGGACTACTTTGAGACCGACGGTGACATTGACCACAGGCGTGTGGCCGTGCTGGGGCACTCGCGCCTGGGTAAGACCGCCCTTTGGGCCGGCGCTCAGGACCAGCGGTTTGCCATCGTGATTTCCAACAATTCCGGCTGCGG
>CAYGBH010000167.1:0-8372 GCA_964348055.1 uncultured Pirellulales bacterium | reverse complement strand
GCCGATGAGCGTGGACGACTCGGCGAGATAATGAGGGCCGACGATCCCTGGTTTAAGAAGTTCGGACAAGTCTACTTTACTACCACATACCCGGGCGTTGTCAAAGCCTGGCATTATCATAAAAAACAAACAGATCATTTTTACGTTATCAAGGGAATGCTCAAAGTAGCATTGTATGACGAGCGAAAGGATTCACCTACTTACGGCACAGTGAATGAGCTTTACCTCGGCGAATACTGCCCCGGCTTGGTTAAAATACCACCGGGCGTACACCACGGCTGGTTGTGTATCGGCCAGGTCGAAGCCTATATAGTAAACGTCGTCTCAGAAGTGTACAACTATGCCGAGCCCGATGAGTTCCGCATCCATCCGCACGACAATCATATCCCATATGACTGGACTCGCCAAGATGGTTGAAGACACTGTTGCAATTCTTGGCGGCAAGGGAATGCTGGGTACAGACCTCGCCGGCATCTGCGAGCAGCACCGGTTTAATATTAAGCTATTTGATTTGCCGGAATTTGACATAACCAACTTACAGCAGCTAAAAGAAGCTCTTAATTATGCAAAGACAATTGTCAACTGCGCAGCTTATACCGATGTCGATGGCGCCGAGAAAGAAGCCGAGAAGGCATATCTGGTCAACGCCGAAGCGGTAGGGCGGCTGGGTGAGCTCGTAAAAGAAAATAATGCCTGGTTACTTCACATCAGTACAGATTTTGTTTTCGACGGGACTCTGGACAGACCCTACATCGAGACCGACAATCCTAATCCTATCAATGAATATGGTAAAACCAAATTAGCAGGCGAGCGGCTCTTAAGCCAAAGCGGCTGCCGCCATTGTATATTGCGTGTCGAATGGACCTACGGCTCTGCTGGCAACAATTTTGTAACCAAGCTAATCCAGCGTGCAAAGGTTGACAAAACATTGAGGGTGGTTGACGACCAGATAGGCTCACCAACAGCGACAACCGAAGTTGCCACAGTAATCTGCAAACTGTTGCGAGACAAGCCCCAGGACATATTTCATTTTGCGAGTGCCGGCTACGTCAGCCGGTATGAGATGGCAAAGTTTATATTTGACAAGCTCTCAATGGATGTTAACCTTTTACCCTGCACAACCGCCGATTTCGCAAGTGCTGCTGCAAGGCCTCTGAACAGCCGTTTTGATTGCAGCAAAATTAAGGCTTTGCTTGATGAGCCGGTCGAGGCCTGGCAGGTCCCGTTAGAGCGTTTTTTGGAGCGGATATGAGAAGGATTCTCGTTACAGGTGGTGCAGGATTTATTGGAAGCAACTTTGTGCGAATGGTGCTTTCAGAGCACCCTGATTGTTTTATCGTTAATGTCGATAAGCTGACCTATGCCGGCAATCTTGAAAACCTCGCCGGTTTCTTAGATCACCCTAACCACAAATTTATCAAAGGTGATATTTGCGATGGCGCATCTGTAGAAAAAATTATCGACGAGCATCAGGTGGATACGATTATAAATTTCGCTGCTGAAAGCCATGTGGACCGTTCAATCACCGAGCCAAAGGTTTTTATAGAGACCAATGTTACCGGCACATTAGTCTTGCTCGAAGCCGCCCGCGATAAGAAGTTAGAGCGGTTCATTCAAATTTCGACAGATGAAGTGTACGGTCAGCTTGGCCCTGAAGGAAAATTCACCGAACAAACACCGCTTGGTCCGAATTCACCGTATTCAGCCAGCAAAGCCGCGGCAGACCATCTTGTGAAAGCTTTCGGCCATACCTGGGGCATAAAATACAACATCACGAGATGTTCAAACAACTACGGCCCGTACCAATTCCCGGAAAAACTGATCCCGCTGATGATTAACAATGCCCTCAATGACAAAGAATTACCGGTCTATGGTGATGGCTTATACGTGCGGGATTGGTTGTATGTGTACGATCATTGCACAGCTATATGGCAGGTTTTGCAAAAAGCGCCCCCCGGCGAGATTTATAACATTGGCGGCTGTAATGAAAAGACAAATCTCGAAGTCATTGATGTGATACTTAGCCGTTTGGACAAGCCAAAATCACTGATTAAGCATGTCGCCGATAGGCCGGGGCATGACAGGCGATACGCCATCGACGCAAACAAGATAATTAACGGGTTTAATTGGCGGCCATCGGTAAGCTTTGTCGAAGGCATTAATAAGACTATAGACTGGTACTTTCAGAACGAAGCTTGGCTGCGTAACGTTGTTTCCGGCGACTACCAGAAGTACTATGAATCGATGTACGGAAACCGCTAAGTAAGAGAAAAAACTCAACGACCTAAAATAGTTACCCCCAGTTGGTTGGCAAGTTTTATTGTCTCTGGTTTGTCGATAATTATTGTCTTGGCTGCTTCCAAAACCAGACATTTGCCCCCGTTTTTAGCTAAGCTTCTGATAGTATCAGGTCCCACACACGGCACATCAAATCGCATATCCTGGTCCGGTTTGGAAGTCTTTATTAGCGTCCAGCCCCCCGATTTACAGAGCCTGCCGGCCCGCTCGATCATCTCCGCCGTACCTTCGATTGCCTCAACGGCGAGAACTTCTTTTTCCTTCACTGCAATCGCCTGGCCTATATCCAGCTCACCGAGCTTTTTAACTATTTCCCAGCCGAATTCAATATCACCTTCGACTGACGGACGCAGTAGCGTTGCCGTCATCACACCGGTCGTTGCAAGATGCTCTTTGCAATACATCGTTGAATTCTCCAGTACTATCCCGCCGCTCGCCAGCTCATCGGCCAGCGCGCATAAAATCGAATCCGTTAGTTTGTTTTTGCCGCGAAGCCGCCAGTAGTATACCCTAAATCCCCGCCAGTCGGGCAGATAGCGCAGTATTCGCCAGGGCGTAAAAAGTCTTCTCTTGGCAATTTGCCCAACCATAATTGTGCTGGTTACCCTGTGCTTTCTTAGCTTTCGTATCCAGCCCCCCGGCCGCGCAACTGCAACTCTGTAAAACACGTCAACTTCGTCGGCCATGCTCTGCTCAGCCGTTTCCCCGAAGCTGACACAAATTACTCTTAATCCCGCCTGTCTGGCGCCGGCGGCTACAAGAAAGGGCAGTCTGCCCTCTCCAGCAATTAAGCCCAGCACATTTGAACTATTCATAATAGAATATTGCGTATCTTGTAGTTCGTGGTTTGTATCTCGAATTACAATTCACGACGCACGAGTCACCCTATTGTTCAGCCGGCTTTTCAGGGCTGCCATTTCGCGACTTTGGGGTCCCTTCAGAATCGGGTTCGACGGTTGAGGCAATTCGTTCTGTTCGACTCTGAAGGTCCCGAATACTTTGCCGAATTTCAGGCAGGTATTGTATCATACCATATGCTCGCTTACCTTGCTTTGCTTCGATGGCAGGCGCACCCAGCACCACTTTACCGTCCGGAATGTTGTTAATAACACCAGCCTGGGCTCCAATTGTAACGTTGTTTCCGATATTGAGGTGACCCACAATACCCGCCTGTCCACCGATTATGCAATGATGCCCGAGCGTAGTTGAGCCGGCAATGCCCACCTGAGCCACAAGCAGACAATGTGGACCGATTTTTGTGCCGTGACCTATCGTAACTAGGTCACCTAACTTGCTGCCTTGACTTATGACTGTATCGCCGAGTGTGCCTCGTTCGATTCCGCAGCAAGCACCGATTTCAACATCATCTTCTATAACCACAATACCGGTCTGTGGTATTTTGTGATGTATGCCTTTATGGGTGGCATAGCCGAAGCCGTCTTCACCGATCGTCGAATTCGCATTTATAATTACACGATTGCCTATTCTGCACCCATCGTAAATAGTAACGTTGGGATATATTATACTGTCATTGCCAATTTGCACACCCTGGCCAATATACACACTGGGATAAATTATGCAGCCATCCCCAATCTTTGCCTCGTTGGCTACTATCGCAAAATCATAAATATGGCAGTCTGCGCCGATTTTCGCACTGTCGGAAATTGAAGCCCGCGGGCTGATGCCCACCTTTTTATGTTTGCGGTGCCCGTGCAGCAGCACCATTACCTGCATAAAGGCATAGTAAGGGTCCTCAGCTATCAAAAGAGGAACCGAGGCGGTCGGTGTTTCTTTACCTACGATTACCGCACTTGCCTTGGTCGTCCGTAGCTGCTTCTCGTATTTGCGGTTGGTCAAAAAGCTAATATCGCCTTCGCCAGCCCGTCCAAGCGTCGAGGCAGACCTAATTATCACATCGGCGTCGCCGCAGATGCGCCCTCCTACATATTCGGCTAATTCGCCCAAAGTTCTTTCCTGCATGTAAATACCTTTAAGAGAAATCTTTCACATTTGATACGGTCCATTACCGCCAATTATCGAGTAGTACCCAAGCTAAATTATTATAGCGAACCAGGCCAATGTAGTCAACTGCTCGGTCCTCGCGAAGCAAAACGGCCTTCTTTGCTATTATCGCAAGAACTCCAAACCCCGTGAGATTACCACAACTCAAAACCCACTGCGAACATTACGCCGTTAAAACCTCCAGGAGCTTCTGCTGTAACTTTGTCGAGCTCTTTTTGGCGAAAGCTCTGCTACTATCCACAAATACCGTTACACTCGGCCCGATGGGTTTATAAACGGCCGGATTAGTCGGCCCGAATACAGCTAATGTCCTAATTCCCAGGCCTGCTGCCAAATGCGTAATCCCACTGTCGTTGCCGACGAACCCATCAGCACAACTCAGGAGCCTCAATACCTGTATCAAAGACAAATCCTTCAGACATTTTGCAACGCTGTTTATCTTCTTAATCATTACATCGCTGAATCTGTCTAATTCAGCAGGCCCCAACAAAAATATTACTTCAAAATCTTTTGAACCAAGCTCTTTTGCTACAGCCAAAAAATTGTCCAGGTGCCAGCATTTGTCCGGTCCGCCGCTGCCCGGCTGAATGACCACCGTCTTTTCACGAGCATCAAGGCCTCTTTCTCTCAGCAATTCTCTGCCTCTGTTTATGTCCGCTTCGGCTGTTTTTATCAGACAATCGTCGGGCCGAACTTGCCGACCTTGCAAAGACAAACCGCTTTGGTCCATAAATTGCCGGATGTAAAAGTCGGTTAAATGTTCAGAGAAGTCTTTAGGTGGCTTCATAGATAGCGTTATGACTTCTGCGCTATGGCTACAATTGGCGGTGAAAATCAGGTTTTGTTCAAAGTCGCTGTCCGGCTCACCCAAAAATGTCACAATCCAGGCATACTCAGCAAAAGCGCTTATCAAAGGGTCCCCGTCCTTAAGGTCAAATGTCTTTGTTTCAGCAAACAATTGATGCAGGTTCATTGAGTCTATAGAACGAATGCTATCGACACAGGTTCTGCCCGGCAAAATGCCGATGTATTCGGTATGCCCAAGAATATCGACTCCGCCCAATCGTAGAGAATCTTTCATAAATGCAGCTAACGGCAAAGTAGATATACAATCGCCGATCGCACCTGGTTGCAATATCAGTCCTCGCTGCATTTTTCGTGCCGCCTCAGCGCCCTTTTCTCTGAGAATGTTCAAAATGTCATCGTTTGTCTGCATAACCATAAACTGCAAGTCGTTATTAGTATTTAGCCTTGGGTTTTAGTCGGTATTTGTAAAACCAGCGGCAAGTAAGCCGCCAACTATATACCAACCATCAGTCTGCCGCCTTGTCAATCCATCCGCCGCTGCGCGCAACCAAAACCTTCTTTTTGCTCAATAACCATTTTATCAATGTTTCACTTAATTACCTCCGCGCGGTCAATTTTCAACCTGCTCGCTTCGGATCGATTTGAACGATTTCAATATGAACCCAGCCAGCACTAGCGCTACACCCACCATGATTATCAATATCAAGACCTTATGTTTTTCTGTCCAGGGTACAGGTTTCTGCTTAGCTTGTCCGAACAGCGGATTGTCGGTAATAGCACTCAGCTTAGCTACCCTCGCTTCGACCTGTAACGGGTCACTCAGTCTTTGCACGAGGTCATACCGCGGCGAACTCGCTGATTCCGAGCCGACATAAAGTGCAAATACGCCATTATCGCCGGCGGAAAAGACCACCTCATGCGCGACCATCTTTGCTGATACCGACTTTATCATCAAGGGCTTATCATCATAATTTTTGATAGTAATCCTCAAGTACCTGTAACAACGCCTGCTTGGAGGAATCCGCAAAACTACCCTTTCACGCTCTTGCCCGCTCGCCTCGGTATATCTGAAAATAGTGCCACCGGTTATTCTTCCCCACCCGACCTCAACTTCTCTGAATCGTTGCCTGTTATCCTCACTGTCAATTCTCACCTTCTGCGTGGCAGCATCTCTGCCTTCGAGAGTAACATATCTGTAAAACGCATCATTGGCAACATCCAGTTCAATTTCGCTTATGGGCAAACGACGATATCCAAGGTCATATACGTAAATACTCGAATTGCTTTTTTCATCTTCGCTGTGCTCAACATGTACCATCCCTACAAGCTGACGCTCTGCAAACTTCTTTTCGACCTTAAACGCTTTTATTTCATCTATGTCCGGACTTTGCTTTTCCGTTGCCATTGGCTCAACAGTAATCCGCAGATAACGGTAATCGTTCGCGGGTAACTCAACCTGCTCAAATCGCGTATCATGGTTAATAGCAAAAACATATGCTTGCTCAACCAGCGTGAAGAACTTGATATTATCATTGGAACCTTCAACCCTAACAGCTCGCCTGAAGTTGTTTCCTGAGGTCGCAACTTCGATAGAATTCTTTATTACTTTTTTCTCGAAGTCCAGCGTAACCATTGCGGCGTTTTGCGCATTTGTTGAGCGATTTATTATCACCGGCTTATACTTGAAGCTTTCAGTGGTGTCCTTTGGCCTGGCCAACACATACGGAACCTGCTCTCCGTGACTGTCGACAAGCCGAATGTCTCCCAAATCAAGTCTCGCTGCATTGTAGATATCAGGTGTAAGTATCAACCCGCAGTAATCGCCGGTGCTGTCTTCAATACTAACGTCGGCTCGATATTTCCACTCGACCGCATCAAACGCAAAAACACTACTTACCATCCCAACCAGCAGGATAACCATGGCTGGAACCAAAGCTCTTGACCTTGTCATGTTAGACCTCACAATCACTTATCCACACTTATCTCAGACAGCACCGTTTCGAAAAATCCTTTTTTCTTTAAGAACTGGTAAAGATAAGAAACTCCTACTAACGTAACTCCCGTCGCGAAGAACGCTGCGATCCGATATACACTTTTCACCGTGCTCGTATCCAGAATAAAGACCTTTACCAATAGCAAGGCAAACAGACCCAGCGCGATATACCGCAATATCTTGCTCTTTCGCCAGAATCCCACCATCATCAGCGCCGCTCCGTAAACCGCCCACATCACCGATATATACATATGCGATAGAAACCTCCAGTTAGCGATTCTCTCGTCGAAACGGTTCCGGCAATACCAGTAAAGATATATTTCTTCAGTCAGCAGCACCCACAGCACAAATATCCCCGCCAGTGCAAACGCAGTTGCAAACGTCCGATTGTACTGGTTCTCTTCAGGCTCCCTGCTGAGCAGCCAACCGGCTGCGAAAAGTGCCGCCACGAATAAAAGAACTATGCCGAATTCCAAATTCGCAAAAATCACGAAGCTCCTGCTGTAAAATCTGCTAAACACCACCATTGTAAAAATCGCTCCGGCTCCTGCTAAACCCGCCGCCAAATTCGTGCATACTTTCCCCCGTGGACAGATGGGCCGAATGAGAAGGACCAGCGGAAACGCTGTTAAAATTATCACCATTCCTTTGAGGAATACTGCCGCCACGTTGTAACGGCAATGCCAATACCATTCCATTGCAACCGCCGCCATCAACAAGAGCGTTGCAGCTGCATACAGAACTTCGGCGATTAGTCCGCGTTTGTCTTCTGTCAATAGCGAAGTCCTTCTGTATATGATATGACAGACAACCAGTGCACCTGCAACAAAACACCACGTGCCAAAGGCGGGGTTGAATACCAGGGCGAATGCTCCAGTATGCATTGGCAGCTGGTGCACCAATTGGCCAAAACTTAATAAAAGTGCAACGGCTCCTCCAACTTGTGTCCAAATACTGCGATACCGCAGCCCAATTACCGCCAATATAACGCCTTCTACCGCCCAGGCCATCGCCACTGCATACATTTTTAGATAAAGTGGCACAGCAATCGTCAGGAAAAACAACCCAATCGCCAGCAACGCGAGCCGCAGATTCAGGTCTTCTTTACATCGTTTGATTACGACACTCATCATAGCCAAGTGGGCCGCGCACAACACCAGAGCACAAAAAGCGAGCGGCGTGCGGTATTTATCAAACAAAATAGTCCATAGGTAATAAAACACAACCGCCGCATTGGCCAGCACAAGGTACA
>CAYGBH010000166.1:0-8440 GCA_964348055.1 uncultured Pirellulales bacterium | reverse complement strand
CTTCTGACAACCTATGCTGACCCGGAAAGAGGGATTGGTCAAGGCGGAGCCAACTGGTCCATTGACATTGAGGTCCTTGATGAGGGTGACTATCCTCCCGAGGTATTCAGCGGGGAGAAACTTATGGAAGGAGCTAAAATAGAGACTTATTGACGAAGCTTCGGCTGCGTTTTGTTTGCCCTCACACATTTGTAGTTGCTGTTCACCTAAGATTGCCAAGGTCGGACCATTCAGTCCGCCCTTTTTTCTGCGCTCTTGGGGACAATACCATTTTTTTCACCCCTAAAATTTAATTTTCTATAGACTAAAAATAGCGGGCTTAATCGTCTCAAAAGGTAAGTCGTTTATAGATTGTGGTAATATATTGAAGGCCGTGGGCCCCCAGCGGCCCACGGCCAATCAATGTAGAATATACGCCCCCCCTCGCAGAAACTTCCGTAACGTATATTACGAATGTATGTTAGCAATAGCGATAGAGCTAATACTACTCTGCGAAGCAGCACCTCTGCCATCCGTAGCGGAGCTACTGCGGAGGACGGGTCGCTACGTAGCACAGGTCAGCTTCGTTTCTGTTTAGTCATCAAGAAGCTACTGAAGCCGCCTTTCATCGAGCTTTTGTTTTATTAATTCGCCTACGTGACCGGCAGCATCCTTACTAAAATCAATGCACTTGTGCATCCCTGTATTAAAAGATTTTGCGAACTGGTCCGACTTAAACGCTGAATATACAAAGCTCTTTTCATCATAAAGCCGGCCGGCTCGGTCCTCAGGCACAGGTGCAAGGCAGTAAACTGCGGTTGCAAAGCCGGCAAAATAGACCACCAGCAGAAAAACGAATTTAGTTCTCCAGCCTCTCATAAAGATTCTCCCTTCCTGAGACACATTTTATCGGGCGTTCCCCGTCGGCCTTTTTGGATTTGCCTCTATTAAAAATTTAACATAAAAGGCCGCAAATGACAAGCGCAAAATGCGAAAACTATGCTATTTACCTTAGAATTTTCTGCAAAATTAGCGGCGTGGAATCCTGCTGAGGTGCTGGGTTGACGGTTACCATCGCCGGTTATTTGCGATTGGTCCTATAAATAAATTTCGACACAAAATCGCAATGGTCAAATGGCCGACAGCTTTTTATCCAGAATTTTCTTTAATGTTTTGCAGACAATTGCCGTCTCGTCTTTGGTCAGATTATTATGAAACGGCAGAGCGATAGTGCGCCCGCTGACGGCTTCGGTAACAGGAAAATCACCCTGCTTATAGCCGAATCGCTCGACCATAAACGGCTGCAGATGCACGGGTGGAAAGTAATTGCCGACCTGAATATTGCGGCTTTTCATGGCCTGCAAAATCCGGTCGCGCTGCTCCAAAGCAAAACCATCTGCAAGCCGGACAACGAAAACAAACCAGCTCATATCGCAGTCATCCGGCTCAACAGGCACTATCAGTCGGTCATCATCTGCGAGCATTTCCTGATACCATTTTGCAACCTGCCAGCGTTTGGCCTTGATTTGGTCTATTCTCGAAAGCTGCACAATGCCAAGCGCACAATTTATGTCACTGAGCCGGAAGTTGTAGCCGAGCCTGTCGTGGTTGAGCCAACCGCCCCTGCTGCTTGCCTTTTGCGAAGCAAAACGGTGGGGGCCCCGGCCCTGATTGCGGAGCGATACGCACATATCTGCCAGACCATCGTCTTCGGTCAGAATCATTCCACCCTCGCCGGTGGTTATCTGCTTATTGGGATAAAAGCCGAATACGCTCATCGTGCCGAATGTCCCGACCTTTTTTCCATCCAGTGCCGAGCCTAATGCCTCACAACTGTCTTCAATTACACTCAGATTGCGTTTTTGAGCGATTTCACAGACCTTATCAAGACCGGCAGGATTGCCGAAAACCTCTACCGGCAGGACGGCTTTTGTCTTGGCCGTAATCGCCGATTCGATCTTAGCGGGGTCGATATTCAAACTTACAGGGTCAATATCGACAAAGACTGGCCTGGCACCGGCCATCATAATAGAAGTTGCAGAAGCAATGAAAGTAAACGGCGTGGTAATGACCTCATCGCCCGGCCCAATCCCCAGTGCCAGCATACACAGAAACAAACCGCTGGTTCCGCTGTTGACGGCGACAGCCCGCTTTGTGCCGATGTACTTGGCGAAAGTTTGCTCAAATTCTGCCAGTTTTGGCCCGAGCGAAAGACTGGGACTGCGAAGCACGGTACAGACCGCCTCGATTTCTTTCTCAGTGATATCCGGCCGAGATAAATATATCCGCATAAAAAAATATCCTCTTCCGCTTCTTTGCTTTTGCAAAGCAAACCGGCGGGGTCAATAACAGCACAGGGACGTCTCACGAAATTGTAATGTCTGTGGTCGATAAATCAATTGGTAATTGGTAACTTGTAATTGGTAATTACCTGGACATTTAACCAATTACCTTTTAACCAATTACTATTTAACTAAGCAATTATGGGACGTGGCATCACCGGGACAACTGTTTATTTGCACCCACTGCTTGCCTTTTGCCAAGCAAAACCGCGGGGTCATTGAAAATTGCGAATTCTATGTTAAACAGCCCTCGATTAAAAACCGAATAACATACAGCGTAAATACATAGTGATGGGAATCAGGAAATGGCAAAAGGCAAAAACGTACTGACGACAGGCGACGTTGCTAAAATTTGTCACGTTGCTCCTCGAACAGTCTCCAAGTGGTTTGATAACGGCCAGTTGAAGGGCTATCGCATACCCGGCAGCAAGGACAGGCGAATACCTGTCAGCGAATTGATTCGCTTTATGAAAGTTCATAATATGCCCACCACCGGACTTTCGGTCGGCAAAATCCGAATACTTGTAGCAGACAGCAACGACAAGACTGCCTTGGCTTTGGCAGATGCTTTGCAAAGCAGGGCAGACTACGAAGTGCAGACCGTCCAGACCAATTTTGAGACAGGGACGGTCGTCCAGGCATTTGCGCCCCATGTGGTGCTGGTAAGCCTTTTGGCTGAGGACATAGATGCGGCGAGTATATGCCAGGGCATTCGTGCCAATGAGGATTTGCAGACTATCAAGATTATAGCGATTGCGAACCAGTTGAGCGATTCTGAGTCCGCGGCTCTGCTGCAGAAGGGCTTTGATGGCTACATACCTTACTCCGCCGATGCCGCCGACGTCATCAAGAAGATTGAAGAAGCGACCGCGATTATCTATTAACAAATGCCAATCTGCTCTCAAGCGTGAACCAACAAAAAGGCCCGTCTTTGAGCCCGGCCTCGGCAATATCAAGCATGCCGATATATCTAATAGTCTAAAAACTCCTTTGTGGTGTTTGCTGTTTCCGGCCTTTTTACGGTTCTAATGAATAAAGTATCTCTTTGAACAGAGGCCAGTCGTGGCCGATGTCTATGCTCTCATAGAGGTCCACACCGGCGGTTAAGTACACGTGGCCGTCTGCGAACAGCGCATTTAGCCCCGCAGTGCCTCCCATATGGTGTGGCATCTCCCCTCTGTTGAAATTTGAGGACGCAATAAGGTCCACTATCATCGCCCTGGCCGAAGCCAAATCGGCAATCTTCTTGGCGACCGGCGGATAAACATCTTCAAGATCCCGGCCCTGCGGATAGTAATTATAGGCTGTTCGAACCTTATCGTCTTGCAGGTTGCCGGGCGGTGGAATAGTGCCCCACAGCTTGTCGTCAGCAGCGTAGTACTCATATCTATGGCCCTTCCAGGGCGCCCGGACCTCTACGCTTGGACAGTAAAACACCTTGGCGTCACGGCATCCGCCATGCTCATACAGCAGCCCAAATTGCACCGGTATCTTTTCGTCAGGAGCTGGGCCTTTCCAGTAGGCTACATACGTCGTCCACGGGTCCCCCTCCTGTAAATCCGGAAGCCGGCCATCATAACCATCGCAGTACATCACCAGTGCCGTCCCCATCTGCCGAAGGTTGCTGGCGCAATAGACGCGCTTAGCTTGCTCTTTTGCATGCCGTAATGCTGGCATCAATATCGCCATCAACAGCGCAATGATGGCAATTACCACCAAAAGTTCTATTAACGTAAACCCTTTTCGTTCTTGCATGGTGTTACATTTTTGGTCTGTGTTGAGAAAAGCTGGTTTCGAAAGACCAGCTTTTTGTGCAACGGTTATTCTTTTAGTAATCCTTGAAATTTCTCATCCATTGTGGCCAGTCAGACAGTTGAACAAGGCCGGCTCTGGTCCACGGACCTGCTGTGTTGAAGTTGCGATGCCACCTCAGAGTCCATAATTCTTTGAGTCCAACCTTTCTGGTGGTCCAATCCATAAACAGGATGTTGACAAACCCATCATGGCGATTGATGCAGAAAATGCGTATCTCATCATCAGCCATGCCCGATCGCGGGGCTCCATCAAACGGTGGAGGTTCGTCGGAAGGGTATGGCTGGCCGTCGGCACGGAAGGCACCGTCACCCATAACCGGCACGTTATTCAAACCTTTATGATTAACGCTTCTCCAGTAATCCTCGAGTTTGCGACCACCGCCTGTATCGTCGCTGTCAAAAGTCCATTCGTTTAGTGAATAGCTGCCGCGACGCTCGCCACCCTGGAAAATTACTGAGTAGCGGACAGGAGCCCCCTCTGACACGGTTTTTATAGCCATTGGGCAGTACAGAAGCCTTTCACTATTAGAGTAATATTCCACCAGCTTCTGCATCCAATTACCACCCATATAGTCGGGGAATTTGCCCCTGTTTTCTTCTGTGTACATTGACCAGACAAGGGCCCATTGTTTCAGATTGGACTGGCAGGAGACCGCCTTTGCTTGTTCCTTTACCCGCTGCAGTGCCGGCATCAATATCGCCATCAATAGCGCAATGATGGCAATTACCACCAAAAGTTCAATTAACGTAAAACCCCTTCGTTTGTCCATAATGACATCCCTTTTTCTATTGACCTGCCGCTTTGTCCCTCATGAGGATGCACAAGACCGGCTTTTTGGGCAATGGTTATTCTTTTAGTAATCCTTGGTGTTTCTCATCCATTGCGGCCAGTCAGACGGCTGGGCAAGGCCGGCTCTGGTCCAGGGACCTGCTATGTTGAAGTTGCGATGCCACCTCAGTGTCCATAATTCTTTGAGTCCAACCTTTCTGGTGGTCCAATCCATAAACAGGACATTTATGCCCCCTTCGTGTCGGTTGATGCAAAAGATGCGCATTTCATCTCCAGCCGTGCCAACTCCTGTTCGTGGCTGACCCTCAAATTCCGGAGGGTCGTCCTGGGGGTACGGCTGGCCGTCGGCACGCCACACACCATCGGCCATAACCGGTGCGTTGTTCAAGCCTTGATGATTGGTACTTCTCCAGTAATCCTCGAGTTTCCGACCGCCGCTGGTATCCTGACTATCATAAATCCACTCACTTAGGGCATAGCTGCCGCAACGATTTCCCTGGCCATCTTCAATGATTGAGTACCTGACGGGGACCCCCTCCGACCTTCTTTTTGTGGCTGCCGGGCAGTAGAGCAGTTTTTCGGTGTTAGAGTAGTATTCCACCAGCTTCTGCATCCAGCTGAAGCCCATATAGTCGGGGAATTTGCTGTCGTTTTCCTCTGTGTACATTGCCCAGACAAGTGCCCATTGTTTGAGATTCGACTGGCAGGTAACCGACCTTGCCTGTTTCTTTACCCGCTGTAGTGCTGGCATCAATATCGCCATCAACAATGCAATGATGGCGATTACCACCAAAAGTTCTATTAGCGTAAAACCCCTTCGTTTGTCCATAATGACATCCCTTTTTTCTATTGACCTGCCGCTTGTCCCTCATAAGGATGCGCAAGACCGGCTTGCTGTTCTGTTTGTCTTTATTCATTTACTTATTTTGCTGATAAAATAGTATATCTCAAATATGATTCTTTTGCAATATTAAAGTCGGTAGCATAAAGTATTTAGACTGATTTATTTTCAACCGTGAACCAATAAAAAAAGCCGGTCTTTTAGGCCGGCTTTTTTTGTACAATACTTTTTTAGTAATCTTTGAAACTTCTCATCCATTGAGGCCAGTCACCCGGCAGTGCACCGCCGGCCCTGGTCCATGGGCCGCCTGTCTCGAACGCACGATGCCACTTTAATACCCACAACTCCTTAAGTCCTACCTTTCTTACGGTCCAATCCATGAAAAGGCTGTTTATAAAGGTGTTGTGCCGATTGATGCAGAAATGCTTCATTTCGTCCGTTGTGCCCTTATTGCCCCAGCCGAACTCATCGGGAAATGTAGGAGGATTATCGGTGTGGCGTACCCAGGCATCCATCCATGTGCAATCGGCAAATACTGGTATATTATTTGCGTTTTTAACGCCCTGGACATTTTTCCAGAACCATTCTTTTTTACGGTCGCCACGGTCGGCTTTCATATAATTAACCCAGCTATTTACGCTGTAGCTGCCGATATAACGGTACTCCCCACCTTCGGGAAGGTCGACGTCACGCCACCATGCCTTGAACGTACCCCAGTCACTGGGGCCGAGCACAAGTCTCTTGGCGGCGGGGCACAAAAGCAGGTCCCAGTTGTCCTTGTAGTATGGACGCAGCGCATTCATCCACAACGCCGGCTCACCTATGTCCCAACCTCGATTGAAATAACCATCGTTTTCCTCCGTATACATCGCATACATAAGGCCCCATTGTTTGAGGTTCGCCGCGCAACCAATCGCCTGTGCCTGTTTCTTTACCCGACTCAGCGCAGGCATCAATATCGCCATCAATAGCGCAATAATAGCAATCACCACCAAAAGTTCTATCAGGGTAAATCCCCTTCGATTACTCATAACGATATTCCTTATGCTACTGTTAAAAAATAGGTTTTTTCAAGAATTAACCCGTTGTTCCGATATTCTACCATATGGCGGGCTGCAATTCAAGCAATAAATAGCCGCTTGCGGTGATATGATTATTTTGATGTCTTTTGCAGCATCCGGGATAGCAGTTTTATTAACTCTTCAGAACTGACCTGCCTTTCACGCCCATTAACGAGCATCACCCCATACTTACCGTCGGAAAGCTTCCATTGCATCAGCACTGCGTTATTATCTTGCGGGTCAATGTCATCGCCATACCACGCCACCTCTTCGCCCCGTCTGTGCAGGAGTTCGTATTTTGACCTGCCGGCCGATAGATCGCCTCTGTCTGCACCTGCCCACCCGCTCAAATATTCTATCAATAGCATACTGTCCTGGAATATACCGCCGCCTGTCGAGTCCCGGCTGCCAAGGAAATTCGCCAATAGAATCATCGTAATGATTATCACCGCTGCTGCGACTGACTTACTCATCCTTAAATCTATTATGATATTGATGGTATCCCAGCCGCCTCTGTGACGCAGAAGCCTGCGGGGGATTTGGTGCTTTATATCTTCATCGAGACTTGGGCGGACCGGCTCTGTTGTACTCTCCGCTACTTCGGTCAATAATTCTTTCAGTGTTTCTTTTCTCATCGCAGCTCCCTTTTTCCTCAGATTTCCGAACGCAGTGTGTTGCGTTTAGACTGCCTTCAGATAACGTGTTTTCTCAAAGCTCTTAATGCTCTGTTCAGCCTGCTTTTAAATGTCCCTTTCCTTATGCCTGCTGCTTCAGCGGCTTCGGCGATAGTCAATTGCTGCATATAATGTAAGACAACCGCCTGCCTCAATTTTATAGGCAGCCGGATAACAGCATTGTTCAACTGCTCTAACTGCTCGTAATGCCCGGCTTTGTCCCACTCAGGTTTACTGCTGCCGTCTGCGACCTCAATGCCTTCAATACTGGCCGCCTCCCTGCCTTTGTGCCTGCGCCAGTACAGCTTTGAGACATTGCCTGCAATACGGTACAGCCAGCTATTTAGCGCTTTGCCGTCTCTCAACTGGCCTATATGGCCCCAGGCGTTGAGGAAGCTTTCCTGCGTCAGGTCCTCACTAACCTGACGGTCGTGCCCAAGCCTTCTCATATATAAATAAATCCGCTCATAATATGTATCGACAAGCTCAGCTGCGGCTACACGGTCACCAGCCCTTAATCGAGCAGCGAGTGAATCTCGCCTTTGGTCCGAATGCTCATTTTTTCTGTCGATATCTTGCTGCTCACCTCTATGATGCGCAAGGCCAACCTTCTGTTCTGTTAATTTCGCCTTTTTTTCCACTGTTTTAACCCTATGTTGTCGCAGAAACAGTGTACCCTAAATCCTGCTTTCCTGCAACAGTATTAGGCCTTGCGTTTTTAATGGACTCCAGCGTGGCACCCTCAAATGCGTAAAAAATTGTCAAATTAGAGGGTTATGCTATAATAATCCTGTATAAACCTTCTGTATGCTGTGCGTCGAACGCAGCGTAATATACGCAATACGAGATTATGATGTCTTTACCAATTGATGTCGGTTCTTTTAGTCGGCCGGTTCAGCAGTTGTGGGATTATATGAATCCCTGCGTACTCTGCCCGCG
>CAYGBH010000165.1:0-8472 GCA_964348055.1 uncultured Pirellulales bacterium | reverse complement strand
AAATTGAATTTTTCATTGTATCTTTCCATTACTCAGAAAATAATCTTAAGAACTTCTTCAAAGTTATCGCAGAAATGGTTACAGAGGCCCAGGGCCCCGCCCTCGATAACGTTGCCGTCTTTGATGCCGATGGCAGCGAATCCGGCAAGCCTGATAGAAGCGATACCGGCACTGCTGTCTTCAATGCCTATAACATGATGCCTCTGTTCAAAATCAATGCCCAGTCCAACCCGGCAGACCTCAGCATACAACCATGGATGCGGTTTAGGTGAAAGTTCCCCTAATGTTCCACAATGGCCTTTACGAAGAGGGAAGCCGGCAGTGATGACCGCATCATAGAAGTCTTCAGGTTTGCCCAGGTCCAGAGTCTGGAAAGCTGAGAGAATTTCGGGATATGCTTTTTCATACAAGCCGGAAGTGACAAGTCCGATCTTTAAACCTTTTTCTTTTAGTTCGAGAAGGAAATCTTTTATTCCCGGCGAGGGTACAAAAGCGTGTTTCCTCCCCTTGCCATCCATGATAGCCTGCATTTCTCTATGAGTGTGCTCAAAGTAGAATTTTCTCGCCTCTTCCACAGTTCTGTCGGGACAGTATTTTTTTATACAGTATTTTAAGTGCTCTGATACGCTATGTCCCGATACGAACGGCAGGTCGGCGTCTTCGAGTTCAAATGAAGGGTTATCGAGTAATGATGCTGTGGTCTGCTGTATTATCCATATCCAGAACGCCTCGCTTTTCACTGTTGTGCCATCGAGGTCCGTCAGCACCGCTTTTAGAGGCTTTTGGATTTTAACATCATGAACCGGGTAATATGCAGGATATCCCATAGCGCTTTTAACATAAGCGAGGGTCTTGTCTTCAAAGACAATGAATTCGACCTTTTTGTCGCCCGTTGCAAGTATCCGGACAACTCCATTTTCGCCGGTTCTATAAAAACCATCACTGCAATTATCAATTTTGATAAAGCCTGAATTTTCTTTAATCCGGCCAAGGCCGGGTATGGAACTACCCTCAAATATTTCAGCGGTGCTGCTCATTGTTCAAAGAATTCCTTATTATTTTTCCAATTTCATTTACAAAATCATTCGAATTTATTCGCGCCGCTTTTCAAAATGTCACTCATTTCGGCGCAGACTCCAGCAAATTCAGGCAGTTCAGCAAGGTTACGATATTCATCCGGGTCGCTTGCATGGTCATAGAGTTCTCTTGCTACGAGCCTGCCGTCATTCCACTCGATGTACCGCCAGCGTTTTGTACGAATGCTCATACCATCAAGGTTGCCGCGTCTTCTAACCTGGGTGAAAGCAGCTTTTTTCCATCTCTGCTCAGGCTTACTCAGTAGAGGCCTAAAACTAATACCTTCCAGATTATCAGGGGCTTTCAGGCCACAAAGGTCTGCGAATGTCGGGTAGAGGTCAACCAGTTCAACAAATTTATCGCATACAGAGTTAGGTTTGGTTTCACCTTCAACGACGGCGATCATTGGTACTCTTGTGGAATCTTCAAATAATACATTCTTATTCCACCAGTGGTGTTCACCGAGATTGTAACCATGGTCTCCAACAAACAAGACTACGGTATCTTGCCATAGTTTTTGTCTGTCTAACTCATCAAGTACCCTGCCTACCTGTGCATCCATGAAGGACACACAAGCATAGTATGCCCTTAAGTATTCCCGTTTTTCCCGTAGAGTAAATTTGTCAAAGGATTTCTTCCATGCACTTGCGATCGTATATTCTGCCTCAGGAGTTCTGTTTTCCGGGACTACAGGTGGCATCAGTTCGTTCAGTGGATACAGTTTGAAATATTTCTTCGGAGCATCAAATGGGTCGTGGGGTTTGGCAAATCCTAATGCTATAAAGAAGGGTTTATCTCTGTTTTCTCTCAGAACCTCTATAGCTTTTATTGCTAACATTCCATCCTGCTGGTCTTCGTCGGCACCCTCAGCTGCAAGCCAGCTACACCATTTGACTTCTCCTCCGGTCATATTTCTTCCTTTGCCTGTTCTGCCGATAGGTTTTGTTCCCATATCAAAGGTTTCGCTCCACGCCTCAACATCGTCGTGTTCGTTTATGCCATGGAATACCTTGTTCAGTCGTGCAGTGTAATATCCATTTTCTTTGAATAATTTTGGCAGAGTGGTGCATCCTGATAGGTTTGTTGACCATGGCGTGACATTGTTATAAATGCCTATTGTGTCGACTCTTAATCCGGTCATGAAGGAAGACCTGCTGGGGTTACATACAGGGTACTGGCAGTAAGCACGGTCAAATCTTAGACCTTTACGGGCCAGCCTGTCGATATTAGGAGTTTTGACAATCGGATTTCCATAACAGCCCAATACGTTTTTGAGGTCTTCGACGATAATAAATAGGACATTCTTGCTTTTTCTATGACCGGCTAAGAAATTTCTGGTCCTTGCAGGTTTTGCCTCAGTGATAGCAGTTGCCGAATAATTGCCGGCAAGAATTCCTCCGAGCGACCATTTAACAAAATCGCGTCTGGTTACTTTCATTTTATTGCCCTTGAAAAATTATAGTTTTCTCATAAATCGGTTTCGTAGTTTGTCTCAGGTAATTTCGTGTACCAGAATAAATATAAACCCGCAGAACTGATCAGAAAGATAATCCCGGTAACAAAGAATGCTTGATACGACTTAATAATTAACTGCATGGGCAGAAGGAAAATCGTAATTTGCCACATGACGGCAAACGGAAGGGACACGAGATCATAGAAGTGTTCCTTTTTCATTCGCTTATATACATCCTCCGGCAAAGTCGATTCGAGAGGCTTCCACAAACCGAATGGCCGTGTTGTTCTATAGAAATGAGTCAGTGTTTTCCGGTCTGTCGGAGAGGATAAATACGTCCCAATAATTGAACCAATTAATCCAATCAGCAACATAAATGTAAATTGAAGACGTTCATCCAGATCCGGATAGACAAAGCGTTGAATAACCGCAGCGGTCATACCCGAAAGCATTCCGATGGCAAAACCGCTGCCGTTATAACGCCACCAGTAAAAACGAATAATCTTTGGAACCATTAATCCGGTTCCCAGCCCCATCATGACCCAGCCCCAGATATCATTGATATTATCGACTGTATAATAGGCAATAAATCCAATAATCACGAAGACCAAAATACATAAATATGAGGCTATTATTAATTCTTTATTTTTTGCCATAGGCCGGATGAATCGTTGATAGAGATCCCTGACGAAGAAACTGACCCCTACGTTTATATTGGTATCAAACGTGGACATGGAAGCGGCGATTAACGCAATGAGAAGAAGCCCTCTGGCCCCCATCGGAATATTAAACAAAATAACCGCCGGCAGAATTCTTTCGGCGTTTACCGTACCCTCATAACTGACCAGATGCAGCTTTGTTATCCAGCTTTCGCCCATTAATTCCTGCAGATTTGCAATAAGCTCCGATGAATACTGCTCAGGATGATTCATGATGCCTGCCAGAATATCCGCCCACTCTGCCTTACTGGCATCACCGACTTGCTGTTTTATCATGACAGCTGCCTCTGCAAGAATAGACTGATCCGGAAATAGATCATTTACCAGAAACAAACCCAGAATCGCAAATCCGAGCATCATAGGCCATCGGAACATAATGGTTGATATTGTCAGGGCTGTCAGCGTTCCACATTCTCTGTCGTTGCGGGCACCAAAATATTTTGGCTCGGCACCTTCGCCCATACCGCCAATGACCATTCGAATCAGATAAAATAATGCAAACATAAACAGATCTTCGTAGGCTCTATACCCTTCCGGCATCGGAGTGCTCCAGTGAGGAATGGAACTGTCCCAGGCGTCACTGCCGGTAATCTGATTTGCGAACTGGGAAATACTTTCAACATTACCAATTTTGACAATTGCCATTAGCGAAATAGCAACTACTGCTATTAATACAATGCCCGACTGTAGAACATCCGTAAATACAACTCCGTAAAAACCGGACATCATTGTATAAATCATGGCAATGGTAATCATAATAACAGCACACCAGAAGGGTGCAATCGGAACAAACATCGACAGAAAAAGACTAACGCCTTTGATCATATACAGCAGCATGCCGAGGGTGAAGATGATCATGGCAACTGCCATCGTCAGGCGTGCAAAATTACCACCCAGACCATTCCCGAAACGATAACTCATCCATTCAGCGCCTGTAATACACCTGCTTCGTCGATGCCATTTCCCAATCCACAACATGGCCACAGCCGCGATCAATACCGCTCCGCCGCGAAACTCAATAAAAAGGCCTCGTGGACCAAGAATAAATAAAAAAGATGTTATAATCATCGTCCCTGTCACATCCAGCCAGGTAGCCATGCCGGATAAACCCAGTGCCCACCATGGAAGTTTGCGTCCGCCAAGAAAATAGTCTTCAAGACTTTTAGATGCTTTCTTTCTAAGATACAAACCCAGAGCGACCAGTGATCCAAAATAAACAAGAATTACTGTATAGTCGACAGAGTTGAGACTGCCCATAGATTCCCCTTCATTTTATAAACAAGCATGATTAACAGATTTTAATGTCTTACGGCAGAAACTCAACGGTCAAAATTTGCTTTGGCTTGATTTCAAACTCTACCCAACCGTCACTGCCAAGCTGCAAATCTTTTATCGGGACTTCTTCTAATGTTACCTCTTTAACCTTCGTCCATTTTCTTGTTGATACGGGAAGTGAGTATTCATTTTGAATAGCTTCGACAGGTGACATTGTCTTGTCCGGATTGGCAAGACCTCCATTTAACCTTATTTTGTCCGTAATAACACTGTCGAATGGATTGAACAAGCGTACTATCCAGCCGTTGCCATCCTCACTTTTCTTGACTGCGCTGACATGCAGTTGCTCTTTTTCAAGTTCAAGGAAGGATTTTTCAAGCGGCTCAGTACCGCGGTTTGTAGGAGCTATCTGGGCCACCAGCATCCCAAGATTAAATCTCTCTGATTGGTTCCACAGGTTTGCTTTTGCCCAGTCTCCACTGTGCGGCATAACAGCATAACGGAAACTGTGCCTGCCAATACACTGTGAACCCTTATCTATATCACTGTAATCAGTCATTTCCTGGGTCACACAGATTCGCAGCGGGAAACATCTCAGCAAAGTCAGGCATAAGGTTTTTTCAGGGTCGTTAAGCACTTCGTATGCTTTGAGCCCCTCATTTAAAAGAGCGAGACCGGCTTTGCCGTCGCTGAGGTCCACAAACGAGTTCATTGGCTGCTCCGTCTGCGGAGCCTCATCAAATATTGAGTAGTCGACCTCTTCAAGAGACCTTTCGAGGACATCAAACTGTCCCTGAGCAAATACTCTGTCTGTTTTGATATCTGAAGGAAAGCATACCTGCAGGTAATGGTCTTCTGCGTTATTATCAATCTCGGTTGTTATCTCAACCCAAGGCTGGGCCTTTCGCAAAGTGACAGTGTTAATTATTCTGTAGTCTTTGAGATGCTTGCTCCTGTTCTTATCATCCTTTGTCCTGCCCTCGGGGAGCTGCCAGTCAATTGTGATTTTGTAAGATGCTTCAAGGGCCGTGTCTTTGACAAGCTCAGTCTTGGCATTGGTAGTCCCTGTTGTGAAAACCTCCTCATTCTCAACAGCATGGTGCTCCCAAGGATTGCCAATTTCACTGGAATCCTTGAAATATCCCTGGTTTTTGAATGTTCTGCCTGTTTCTTTGTGATAGATGGTTAATGTTCCATTCGGATTGGCTTTTACGGACAAATACTCGTTCTCCATGGTTTGTGGGGCTGTGAGCATTGAAGTCCTGTTGCTCTGCTTTTCTTTTTCTGCAGGCTTTACGAAGAATGTTCGATACCCCATGCCCGGCACATCTTCAAAGTATACATCAACAAGATATCTAACCATCTCAAACATATTCGCACAGTCGTTGGGCGATTGAACTATCTGATAGAAGGGGTCGTCTTTTTCTATGGTCGCAAATGGAACCTTATTGCCCCCCTCATCTACGATATCAATTGTTTCACATTCCCATTCTCTTGGTATTTGGAGATATGCCTGCATTGTCTCAGAACGCTTAAACGCCGCAGGGTTGTATGCGACTATTGCAACTGGGCTATGTTTGGCTGCATCGAACTTGATTGAGCCTGCGATTTCTTTGAGTGCGTTTTCCATTATACATGAAGATATTTCTCTTGACTGTCTGCTTCTGAAGATCATGTCTTCGCTGATGATCTCTCTGCCGCATCCGCCGATTGAGTCATGTCCGTGATTCTGAAGCAGCCAGTTGTATGCCTTGTCGATAAAGCCCTGAGGATAAGCAGAGCCAAGAAGTGAGGAAAATACTGCAAGTGGTTCAGCCAAAGATATAAGGTCTCGCTCAGTTCGGAAATTGTCCTGCTTGATATCCATCCTGGCTGAAATTATCCATCCAAATAATGGGCTTGTGCTTCCTTTTGTAAATAAGTGTCTCATCTCTCCTTTGCCAATTGGCAGGTCATCTGAAACAGACCGGCAGATTGATTCCTGGAAGTCATAGAAATTGCTGTGGAATACTTCAGCGACACCCTTAAGGGCAGCGTTGGCGTCTTTTATCATCTCAATTTCTCTGATGTCAGGGCAGGATGAGTCGTGCCCGCAGGACCAGAAGCGATGCGGGGTTGTCCAGTCATTGTCCTGTTCGGCTATAGCTTGTTTTGCTCTTTCTGGTACGGTCTCTTTATTGTAGTTAAATGCCGGATGACAGTATTGAGCGTCCAGAAGGTGGTGTTGCGGGTCTATTATCTTAAACCCGCCGTGTCCATTGAACCAGGACACCATTCTGTTTCCGACATCCTGTTCGTTCCAGTATGCCGGTCTTTGTAATACATACCACACATTATATCTTGGCCTGTGACCGAGTCTTGATGCTATAATCCGTGTGCCGTCAGCGCCTTCCCAGATTATTTCTGAGCGGGGAGCAACTAAAGTATTGATACCCCTGTAAAAAGCGGTGAAGTTGATGCCAAAGCCTTTATATATCTGAGGCATCTGGGATATCTGGCCCCAGGAGAAAGGAGAATAGCCGGTCTTAGTCACACGACCAAGTTCTTTGCCTATCTTGTGCCCCAATAATAAGTTGCGTATGAGCGACTCACCAGATACACAGTATTCATCAGGAAGGCAGAACCATGGCCCAACGAATAGCCTTTTTTCTTTTACCAGCTTCTGTATTGTTTGCTCTTTTTCCGGCCTTATCTCCAGATAATCATGTATAGGCACTGTCTGGGAGTCCAGATGAAAAGAGCTGTACTGCGGATATTTTTCGAGGATATCGAGCAGCATATCCATCATGTGCACCAGCATATGGCGGGTTCGCTGCATTGAGAATCGCCATTCACGGTCCCAGTGAGTATTAGAGATGAAGTGGCATTGAATTACCTTCTTGTCCTGCCCCCGTTTTCCGCACCTGTATGTTTGAGAGTCTCTCACTGTTCTTCTCCATATCTTGAAACCGAGCATAGGATAATGCACTGCCACAAACGTCACCGAGGTCATAAATCTGAGGCTGCTGTGCGGGCGATAATGATTGTAGTCCATCCGTCAGCAATCTGCAACATATCTCAATTAACCAATACAGCTGGTTTCTTTGCTTGCTCACTTTCGCTTTCAAATGGGGTTTACCAGAAGCAGGCATATTTGAATTGCACCTGTTCATCTCCAAAGTTGAAATTTCCGAACTCGTTGTTCTTGTTAAAGTTTCGACCGACGTCTTTGAGAGTAATGAAAGTGTTTGGAACGATGATATATACCCTTATCTGGACCTTTTGGCTATAATTCTGGGTAGGTAAGGATCAACTGATTTTTGCAAAGGATGAAAACAGTGAGCTAAAAAGACAGTGAGAAAAAACTTTGGTGGCTGTAAGAGCTTGGTCTTGACGTTCTGGATGGTTCGCGAATCGAGTGGATTTTCATTTGCCCATTTTGTTATGATGAACGAAATCACTTTTATCTTAACTCAGAGAAAATCCTTTACGACTGTTAAAAGTGTGGCGAACAGCGTTATATTTTTCCATCCCCGAGCTACCAGCCCCTCTGTAATATTGCTGGCGACGGTTTCCCACGCACCATATGCCCCCGGAGGTGTCGCTATGTGAAGGCTGCTGGTGTCGTTAATATAGTTTAGATATCAGCTTTTCTAAGTTTTATAGAAATCGCCGGGCGGTATCATGGACAGCGGCCTGCAGGTCATTGCAAGCTCTCGAGCATTCCAAGTAGGCTGCGGACTATTTTTGGGGCCGCCTGGATTTCCACACAATTAGTCCCCAACCAGGTCTCGTAACCTCCCAGCTCGTGCTGCCTTACCGTTGGCAAATACCCGTAAGTGCCATTGGCGTGTGAAATAGTAAAGGTTTGGTCAAATGGGCTTTTTTTCTTCAACTCCAGCCCGATCTCGACGAAGACCTCAAATGGAATGGCGCACACGCCAAGGTCGCCTATGCGGAAGGTCTGTA
>CAYGBH010000164.1:0-8537 GCA_964348055.1 uncultured Pirellulales bacterium | reverse complement strand
CCGGCTCTTGTCAGTACCCCCATGGTGTGAAGACTCCTTGTTATATAAAGGCTTCGGCACAGCGTTTTTATAAGAGGCAATCTCAATTTGGTCTTATCCCACCATAGCCGGCCGCTTTTGGTACCAATAAAGTACCAAAATCCCCACAATAATGCACCAACAGCTGGCAGATGGAGATACCAGTACCCTCTCAGAAATGCGCTGCTGGCCATTAACACTTTAGTAGGGGTCGGAAGCAAGTGTTCCTTGCCTGCAAAGATCGCCGTAAACTTTGGCAGGACAAAACACAGCAGGAAAATGGTTACTGTCACCGCCATAGTTGCTATGATAACCGGATAAACACAAGCACCTCTAACCTGTGAGCGGGTTTCGGCCTCGGCTCCCAGATACTCCGCTAATTTTTCCAGCATGCCACTTAAACTTCCGGAGAGTTCTGCTGCAGCCACCATATTTATATAAAGATTGCTGAAAACCGCCGAATGCTCAGCCAGCGCTTGTGAAAAGCTTTGTCCACCTTCAATTCGATTCTTTAAATCAGTAACGATCAGCTTGAATTTTTGGTTTTTGTTTTGTTCGGCTATTGACTCAAGCGAATCCTGAAGGCTTATCCCCGCCCGGACCATAACCGCAAGCTGATTTGTAAAGTTCAAAATATCCTTTCTGCTCGGCCCACGCTCAAATCTGAACTCCCTTATTTTTTTTAATGTGCTTCCGTGTTGGCCACGGGGTGTGAGAGCAGACCCTTGGTCACCTTGCTCCTGCTCACCTAACAATCCGACTTGCTGCAAATTCTCTGCAACCGCAGTTGCATCTTCAAAATTTCGTGAAGCTTTTTCAAACATATCACCATCCCCATTTTGCAACTTATCGCCCCGCACCAATTAGCCGTGAGTTTATCCCGACACATCGGGATTGGTGCGGGATAAACCTGTCCCCGCGAAGGCGGCCAACGGAGCCCTCTGTCAGTGGCTAAGCAACTTGAACCTCACTGGCAGGCGCAAGCGTCTTTTCCATCTTCGCAGGATTACTTGAGCGCATAATTGCTTCATCCCTGTCTATGTAACCCTTGGCATACATATCAGCGATGCTGTTATCCAAATTCTGCATACCCAACCTGCGGGAAGTCTCAATAATATTCGGTATCTCATAGATCCTGTTCTCACGAATACAGTTTCTCACAGCCGAGGTACACAGTAATATCTCCGAGCACGGCACCATCCCCGGCTTATCCACACGTTTAAATAACGTCTGCGAGAGAACAGCCTGTAGGGTATTAGCCAGCATCGTTCGAATCTGGTTCTGCTGAGCCGCGGGATAAATATCTATAATACGTTCAATAGTCTGCGCGGCATTAATCGTGTGCAGCGTACTAAAGACAAGGTGACCGGTTTCAGCAGCGGTAATTGTGAAGCTGGTGGTTTCCAGGTCTCTCATCTCTCCGACCATAATGATATCGGGGTCCTGTCGCAACACGTGCTTAAGCCCTGATGCAAAGTCTGGACAGTCAGAACCAATTTCTCGCTGTTCTATCATACTGTTTTTATTTTCTATCATATACTCAATAGGGTCTTCCAACGTAACTATACGTTTTCTATACCTTGTATTTATCAATTCTATCATCGCAGCGAGCGTGGTGCTTTTCCCGGACCCGGTATGGCCGGTTACGAGCACCAGACCTCTTGGCAAATCCGTCAGGTCTTTAACGATTGGCGGCAGGTTTAGATCTTCTACCGAAAAGACCTCATTTGGTATCACTCTGAACGAAATCGCAATTGCATCACGCTGATAGTGAGCGTTAACGCGGAATCGATGGCCACCGTCGATGCTTGTCGAGAAATCAATATCTCTGTTTTCTTCAAGTTTTTTGAACCTATCGGTCCCAACCATGGAAAGAACCATTTCTTTTGCGTCCTCGTTGCTGACCTCAGCAAGGTCCAAATTAATCAGTTCGGTATTCCTTCGCAATACCGGCGGCAACCCAACGTTGATATGCACATCGCTTGCGTTGTTTTCGATAGCAGTCATTAATATAGTCTCTACATCTACCATATCACATCCCTTTAAAGAACCCGTATCTTGCTTTGCACTTTTTTTACTTGACATTTTCAACAAAAACCTCCTCTTCGGTTTGGCCATACACTTCGGTCACGCGCAGTACTTCTTCTATCGTGGTCAGGCCCTGCTTTACTTTTATAATTCCATCATCAAATAAAGTCCGTTGGCCACTCTCATAAAACACTCGACGCATATTACTGACCGATGAATCCGTGTTAATCATATCCCTGAATATGTCGTCAATAACCAGCAGCTCGTAAATACCCACTCGGCCGGAATAGCCTGAGTTTCTGCAATGTTCACAACCGGCGCCGTGAAAAAGCTCTCCCATCTTGATTCCTGCCCTTTTTGCATACCTGCGCATATGCTCCGGTACTTTGTAAACTTGCTTGCACTTCGGACAAATCTTTCTAACCAATCGCTGAGCAAGCACCGCATTTAATGAGGCCGCTATGAGATACGCCTCTATGCCGATGTTAACCAATCTCGTAATGCTGCTGGCCGCATCATTTGTGTGCAGGGTCGAAAGCACCAAATGGCCCGTCAAGGCAGCCTGCACCGCTATCCGAGCTGTCTCGTTATCCCGAATCTCACCAATCATTATGATATCCGGGTCCTGGCGAAGCAGGCTCCGCAGCGCCGAGGCAAAGTCAAGTCCAATCTTCTCGTTGGCCTGTACCTGATTGCAAAAACCAAGTTGATATTCCACAGGGTCTTCAACTGTCGAAATGTTCAGTTTCTCACCGTCCATCTGGGACAAAGACGAGTACAGTGTAGTGCTCTTACCGGAACCCGTGGGGCCCGTAACAAGTAAAATGCCGTGAGGGAGCGCTATCTGCTCACGAAAAGCCGCCATGACATCAGGCTCCATACCCAGCTGATCAAGTCCTTGCAGGATAGACTTGCTATCCAGCACACGTACAACCACTTTTTCTCCGTGACTTGTCGGCAGTGTCGAAACACGCAAATCAATTGCTCTGCCGCCCACGATAACCGAGATTTTACCGTCCTGTGGCAGCCGTCTCTCTGAAATATCGAGATTGGCCATAATTTTAATGCGTGAGACAATCGCAGGATGCATCTTTAAAGGTGACTGCATTGTTTCGAAAAGTGCCCCATCAATGCGGTACCTTGTTTTCATAAACTTTTCTTTGGGCTCAATATGAATGTCACTGGCGCCTTCATGTATTGCATTACTAATCAGATAATTAACAAATTTAATGACAGGCGATTGACCTGCCATTTTCTCGAGGTCTTCAGTCTCCTCCTTTTCGTCCTGAACGATCTCAACGTCCGTCATATCACTTATGATATCGTCAAGATTGTAATTGACATCTTCGGTCTTAAACGAATTGCACACGGCCTCAATGTCTTCGGAGGTACAGACAATGACCTGCAGATTCATCTGCGTTTGTCTTTTCACATCCTCAATCGCAAAGACATTTGCCGGCTCACTTGTTGCGACAACCAAAGTATCTTCTTCTATCGCAATAGGACAGATAGAACTATTCTTTATAAAATCGATGTCGAGTTTCTCAAAAGCCTCCTTATCGACGTCATGCGGCTGTATGCGCCGAACCTCAAAACCATATAGCTTGGCTTTAGCTGCCAAGACATCATCAGTATTGATTAGTCCCTCTCTCAACAGCAGTGTTACAACATCAGAAGTCGGCTTTGCCCGCTGTTGTTGCCGCAGGCGTTTGTACTGCTTGGAATTAATCTTGCCCATATCCAGCAGGATATCAGCGATATCGTGTACGTGTGATTCACCGCCCTTTTTCGGAGAGTAAAGGTCACTTAGCCCGCGCACTGACTGGCTCTCAGAGCAGGCCTGGCTTTCTGCGGCGCCGGGGTCTGAGTTCTGTTGCAAATCTTCTGGCTCTGATGAATCTTGTCTTTTTTTAGATACAAAGGGTAGTTTCATTCGGACAACTTCCACGGGGCCCCAACGCGACCTACCGAAGGCAGGTATGATCAAGCCTGGCGCTGCGGTGGGCGTTTGGTAACCTCAAAACTATTTCCACGCCTCTAAACCTAAGTGTAACGACCTGTCGCTCAAGATTATATTTCATTCCGACAGCTTCAATACAATCTCCACGTCTTCACACTTGAGCGTAACGTAACTATCGCCAATTTGGCGAACCTCAAAGCCTCCTATTGGATCGCCTTCATAAAGGATTTCATCATTTATCATGCAGCAGGTGCCCTGCTCCGATTGTATAATACTCGAAAGCTGCATGTCCTTTGCTCTTTGTCTTGTCTGCTGCCACAGCATGTCGGCGTCAATGCCGAGAGCTTCTTCCTCAGCACCAGCTTTTGCTCTTAAATTGGCCAAAAACATTTCAAGCTCAAATGGATTTTTCGTAAGTTCGTTGACGTACACCTGTGGCACATTTGAGAACTCATAGAATCTGTTAACAATCTCATCCATCCTGTTGAACATTTCTGACCTAACGCCGGTGAACCGGGCAATGGCCGTCTCAAGCTGCGTCTCTTCCGCGTTGGCAGCCGCTGCTGACGCCGTTTGGGGTGTGCTCTTTTTAATCATAAACAAAAGGCACAACAGACCTACGGCGAACAAGACAGCGAGCACGATAGTACTTTTGCGAACTTGTTTTGTCTGAGTCGCTACCGTGAGGTATTCTTCCTGCTCCTGCGGCTTGTCAGTACCATCAACAGGCGTCCGGCCATCAGCGGCAGCAGGCTTTTGTGCCGGTGAATCCCCAGGGTTTTGCTCTCGTAAAAAAGATAACATAGCTAAGCTCCATTAACTCGTATCTCGTTCGAGATGCGATATCTTTTAACTGGTTTCATTCTGGAAAAATATGCTCACTATAATATCAGCTCTCACTGTACCTTCGTTACCTGCCTGCTTATCTAACTTAAGCTCACGTATTTTCATTATGCGCGGGAGTTTCTCAAGCTCTAGCAGGAACGAGTAAAACGAATTGAAATTTCCCGTTAATCCCATTCTCAGCGGCTGTTCTATATAGCCGCTATTGTCTTTTTTATTGAGCGTTCGAATTGTTTTAGGTTCTAAGCCCTGCTTTTGCGCAATTACAGTGATCTGCTCAAGCACTTCGTGAATTTGGCTTTTAGGCGGCAGCTGGCTTTCAAAAAACTTAATCGCCTCCTGCAATTGCTCAAGCTGCTTTGTAAGGTTCTCTGCCGCTTCAACGGCTTGTTCGAATTCGTCTAATTTGGCCAATTTCCTCTCAACCCGCTCTCTTGCCCCAGTCAAATGCTTGTTAGCCGGCTTAATCATAAACTGGTAGCCAACTACAGCTACACCCAACAACAGGACGAAGAACACAGCTTTTCTAAAACCGCTTGTCATAATTATGCCCTCATTTTAATGATGTACCAATTTGGCTTAGGGCCCCAGGACGTTAGAGACTTTGTTCCGCTGGGTCCCTGACCCTTATTCAATACCAGCATTAAAAATTCCATATCGAATTTCTTACTCTAACCTTAATTCTATCGATGTCTTCCTTACTAAGATGGACGTCTTTTCTGAGCATTGCCGTCAGTTTGAACTGTCTGAACGTGCCGCTCTCTGTTTTGTGTTCTTTTGATTCCACCAACGCCACATTGTCCAGCAGACTCGAGTTGCTCAGTTGCTCAATATAGGCGGCGACTTGAAGGTCACTGGGAGCTACACCGCCGATATCAATATGCGTCTCTAACAATTTCTCCAGCGGCACTTTCGATTGGTCTGCCGCCTTTTTAGCTTGCGCAGCCTGATATTTACTGGTTGCTGCTTGGCTGGTCTGACTCGGCTCCTTCTGAATCAGGCTCAGTCTTAAAAGCGACACTCCAGGGGGCAGGCTGTTTGTCAACGACGCCAGCAAAACACTTCTCGGCACCGGTTCAAGTAATTCGGTGGTGGTAAGAGCTGTCTTCATCATTGCCTTACGCTTTGTCTGAAGCTCTTCAAACTGTTTTATGTTATCTTGTATCTGGCCCAGCCTTGTGTTTACAAGTTTCTCCTTGGCGTTGCACGAACGCTGGCGTATCTTGATAATCATAAATGAACCGCCAAATACCATCATCGCTACCATAAGCAGCACAAGATACATCAGGTTTGTTCTTCGCGATTCGTTGCTTTGAACATAATCATCAGGCACAAAATTTATATTAACCATTTTTTAGTTTACCTCCTCTTGTCAGGTTCCCGAACGCGTTTTATCGCATTTGGGGCCTCGTTCTTACGATAAGCTAAGCCCAAAGGCAGTAGCCCAGTTAAATTGACCCCACTTTTCCAAGACTGTCTCTTCAGAATCCCCAGCACCTTCATCCATCGGGATTCCCAAACGACCGGGATCAGCTATTTTCGCTGCCGCCAGACAATCTCCCATCTGGGCCGGCATTTCCAATTGCTTTGCTATTGTTGCGCATATATCTCTATCTACAGCGTTACTCGAAAAGAACATCAGACGCTCTACTTGAGCGTTTTGGTATATCGAGCCAAACTGTCGTCTGCAGACACTCAACTCTAATACCAATCTCGTTACTACTTTCTCGTCAGCGAACTGCTTGTTTCCTATCGGTATTGAACGAGCAAAAAGTAGATTCTTATGATGGCAAATTACAACATTCGTACGGTTTGCCTCTATACAAATGAGCATCACAATCGCTTGAATATCAGATTTACGCATGCCAAAAAAACTGACATAGCAGTTTGTCAGTGCTACGGGCCAAGCTCCGATAGACTTAATCACCAGGCCGGCCTTTTCGTATATTGCCAGATGTCTATCAATAATCTTACGCTCGGTTGCCATCACCAGAGCATTGTTATTCTCCGTCGGGATGTACTTTATCATCACGTTGTTTCTGACCGGTTCGAACGGCAGTTTCTGTTTTATCTTTGAAAAGATAGCATCCTCAAGTTTCAGTTTGTTATTATCTTTCTTCGGCATCTTTATATGGTCAATAAACACCTCACTTGCCGGCATTGCCGCTGTCGCCTCTCTGCCTCGAAAATCACTGTTCATTGTAAGCCTCTGTATAGTGTCGATTGCCCATCTTTGCCACTCGCCACTGCCGGGCTTCACATCATCAGGCCGATTTTCACTGCCGCCGGCGATTAAAGTCATACTATTTCCGTTATTTCCGAGCTGCACCAGCTTCAGGCTGTCATCGCCAATATCGACACCAATCGGGCGCCATTTTGCGGCAAGTTGCAAAATGGGAATCCTTGAATATGCGTGGTTTTTCCAAAACCCAAACAACATATAAATCTCACCCGCAAAAGCGTATTACGCCTTGCGCCTCCAAATACTCGTGCAGACCCCCATTTCTCCACTTACTGAAAAACGCCACCCTGCTTCTCCTCATTCCAATTCATCGGAATTTTAAGTCAATAGCTGCATTAAATTACCCGGCCCTCGACAAGCCGGGGCTACTGACAATCCCGGCTTAGTCGTGATGGTTCTAACTAAAGTATATGAAGCAGAACCACAACAAGCCAAACGTGGGCAATAATATTGGGACCTCGTTTTGTAAAATATTGCGAAAACCGATTCCACTTCTGATAAAATCTGCAATCCAAATGCATCGCCGCAATCTCAGCTTATGCACGAAGAAAGTCATTTTGAATTTTTCTCATAACGAAAAACTTCCTAAAAGCATAATATTTTTCATACCGGGGTAAGTTTTCTCCAAATCAATCACCAGCGCTCAGAGAAATTCTCGCAAACGGTATAGGGGAAAAAAGGTTTATAGGACTAATCAGTTCTTATTTTTCGGTCTATGAACTTAATCCTTATGTTTCACGGGATTTTGCCGATTTTTTTTGAACACCCCGCGTTTTTGGGCCAAAAATGTGACGAAACCCCAAAAATACCGTAGTTTCCACAATAGACAGACTACGTTGATTTGTGCATAATTCGGAGGCCGGGTTCTAATACTCGCACTCAATAAGCTCTTTGGAGGAGAACTCCAAATGGCGTTCAATCAGGAGATTTTTCTCGGAATAAGGCTAAGCTGGTAAAGCGGCGCAGAATTGTCATTGCGAGACCTGCGAAGCAGGCCGTGGCAATCTCTGACCCTATCAAAAATTTTTTGAAAGGAGATTACGATGAAGGCGAAAAAAATGTCAGTGATTTTGGTTTTGGTGCTCAGTCTGGCGATAGGCCTGGTAAGCACAGCACAAGCCGAGCCGAAATACGTCATATTCATGATCGGCGATGGGATGGGCTTCGAGCAGGTTAAGGCAGCGGGGATGTACGCCAATGGCGAGGCGGGTACGCTTTCGTTCGAGTCGTTTCCCTACAATGGTCAACTCACTACTTATTCGGCCAGCTCGGCCATAACTGATTCTGCGGCAGCGGGCACGGCGCTGGCCACCGGCGTGAAGGTCGATAATGGCGTGGTCAGCATGGCCATCCCCGGGAATGGCAGCGAACTGGAAACCCTGCTGGAATATTTTAAGGCCCAAGGCAAAAGCACCGGGCTGGTGACTACTGCTTACATGACACACG
>CAYGBH010000163.1:0-8561 GCA_964348055.1 uncultured Pirellulales bacterium | reverse complement strand
TGATTTCTCAACCGGCCAGGTTATAAATGTTGATGGGGGATTTCATTTAAGAAGATTGTAAGGAATAGAAATGAACATTAAAAGCACAATTACAACACTATTGAGGGACGGGTTTATCCTCGTCTTTAACCAGGACAAGCTCGATGTTGTTAAGACAGCCGAGGCCCTTATGAAGGCGGGTGTCGGCAATATGGAAGTGACCTGCCGAATCAAAAAACCTTTGGAAAAACTTGAGAGATTGCGTAAGGAGCTTCCTAATTTTGCGGCAGGTTCAGCAAGTTTAATTGACTGGCCCGAAATGCTTGACGTTTACAACAAGGCCAATCCGCAAGACCCGCTGCCTTCGCTTGCCCAGGTTGTGGACGCAGGTGCGTGCTACCTTGTCTCGGCGGTTAATTTCAGCGACGAAAGCTTTGAGAAGTTTGTCGGCAAGATACCCATGATACCGGGATGTGGTAGTGCCACTGAGGTTGTAAGCCAGTTTTCCAAGGGAGCGAATCTCTGCAAGATATTCCCGGCCAAGCAGCTTGGCGGCCCGGATTTTGTTAAGGCAATAGACCCGGCCATCCACAAAACCATCAGCCTGGTGCCTACAGGCGGGACGAACACCAGTAATATTCCTGACTATATTGATGTAGGAGTTTTGGTTTTGGGCGGCTCGTTCAGTATGATTGACAAGGCCGCCATGCAAAAGATCATCGATGAGCAGGACTACGATCTTTTAAGCGAGAAACTAACAGTAGTTAAACAGCTAATAGATAAGTTGCGGGTGGAGAAATACCCCAATATCGATTTTGCCAAAGCTTCCGTCGAACAAATAAGCCGGACTACCGGCAGAAATTTCAATATTGCATAGAAAAGTAAAGCGCAAAGCAAGATACGAGATGCGAAACACAGCTCTTATCAATTTTTGGCTGCGAATTTTATCAGTAGGTGTCATCATTTTTTCGTTGATGGGGCTCCCACTGCGTGGGAACGCTGATAGCTCTACTTTAGCACCGACGATCAATGCTAAAGATACCGGCTATCGTGGTATCTGGTATATGAATCAGCCGTCCAATGACCAATACGTCTATAAGTATAGCGGAGGACTCGGGACGTACTGCGCCAAGCACAAACCGTTTGCTGTTTACTGTAATAAGGTTAAGAAGACTTTTTTCTGCTATGGCGGAACAACCGCAGACAGTAACAGAAAGCTGCTGCATATGGTCTCTTACTATGATCACAAGAGGCAGATGGTGCCTCGGCCGACCATACTTCTTGATAAAAAGACCGGCGATGCCCACGATAATCCTGTCATATCCGTAGATGACAAGGGTCACATCTGGATATTCTCGACTTCACACGGTACGGCTAGGCCTTCGTATATCCACAGAAGCAGTAAACCATACGATGTAAGCGAGTTTGAACTGGTAAACGCGACAAAAATCCAAAACGGCAAAGAAATTCTAATGACCAACTTCTCATATATGCAGCCCTGGTATATAAAGGATAGTGGCTTTATCTGTTTCTTCACCCGTTACAAATATCCTGTTGACCGTACTATTTGCTTTATGAGAAGCCGAGATGGTATCAAATGGTCGAAGTGGAGCCGAATTGCTGCAATTGATAAAGGACACTATCAAATCAGCACGGCGAGCAAAAGTAAGGCGGGTACCGCGTTTAACTTTCACCCGGAGAGTAAAGGTCTGAATTGGCGGACGAACTTGTACTACATCGAAACCGCCGATTTTGGCAGTACGTGGCAGACTGTTGACGGACAAGAATTGACGTTGCCTCTAAAAGATGTTGGGAACGCCGCCCTTGTTCACGATTACCAAAAGGAAGGTTTGAACGTTTATCTGAAGGATATTCGGCTTGACAGAGAAGAAAGACCGGTGATCCTGTTTTTAACAAGCAAGGGGTACGAATCCGGCCCGAAAAATGACCCGCGCACTTGGACTACTGCTCGCTGGACGGGCCGAAAATGGCAGCTGAGGCCTGCTTTTGTCTCTGATAACAATTACGATATGGGTTCGCTCTATATCGAAAATGACGGGAGGTGGCGAATAATCGCGCCTACCGAGACTGGGCCCCAGCCGTATAATCCAGGTGGCGAAATGGCCATGTGGACAAGCAAAGACTTTGGAAAAACCTGGGAAAAAGTCAGGCAACTTACGAGAGACAGTACATACAATCACACATACGCGCGGCGGCCGGTAAACGCTCATCCCGATTTCTACGCCATTTGGGCGGACGGCCATGGTAGACAGCCGTCACGATCTTCTCTTTATTTTTGCGGCAAGCAGGGAAATGTGTGGGTGTTGCCGCGGAAAATGGCTGAAGTTTATATGAAACCTAAATTGTTGGAGTATAAGTCGAACAAGTAGTTGGACCCCTGCCAGCGTTAAGCAGGGGCACTATTTGTCCGATGGGAGAAAGAAAATTATGGAAACAAAACAAATAGCCAATCAGACCGTTACCTTTCATCGCTACAATACAGTGATTGTCGGTTCAGGTGCGGCGGGAATGAACTGCGCGGTACATCTATGTGAATTCATGAGTCGAAAAGGAGTTGAGAATTCGCAGGAAAGAATTGCCGTAGTAACTGCAGGGATTGGGTTGGGCGCATCGCGGATGAGCGGTTCGGACAAGCAGACCTATTATAAGATGGGCACCAGTCCGGATGTAGCTGATAGCGCCGAAGAATTTGCAAAGAGTTTAACCGCTGCCGGCTGCTGCCACGGCGAACTGGCACTTGCCGAAGCGATTGGCTCACTTCGTGAGTTCTACCATTTAGTGCAAGCGGGCGTCCCGTTTCCAACAGATTCCAGAGGCAGCTTCATCGGTTACAAAACGGACCATGATCCGTTTGAACGAGCCACTTCCGCCGGCCCTAAAACGAGCAAATACATGAGCGAATGTCTACAGAGGCAGCTCGACCGGTATGGCGTCAGGATACACGATGGCCAGGAAGTCGCATATTTGCTTGTGGTTGGCTCCGGTGAATCGAGACGAATTGTCGGCGTGGTCACGGTAGATAAGAAAGCGACTGATAAATCAAATTACGCCATAAACGTTTATCTTGGGGCAAATATCGTCCTCGCCGCCGGTGGCCCCGGCGAGCTTTATAAAACCAGCGTTTATCCAAAGGGCCAATTAGGCATTCACGGACTTGCGTTCAAGGCAGGTCTGATTGGTGAAAATCTGACCGAATCACAGTTTGGACTGGCAAGTACAAAGTTCCGCTGGAATGTCTCCGGAACTTACATGCAGGCGATTCCGCGAATCTTCAGCACCGACGCCGAAGGCAAGGACGAGCGGGAATTTCTGACAGACTTTTTGCCGTCAATGAGCAAGATGGCAACGAATATTTTCCTCAAGGGTTATCAGTGGCCTTTTGACCCACAGCGTATCGAAAACCTGCAGTCGTCACTGATCGACATCCTGGTATTCAATGAAACACAGAAGAGCAGACGGGTCTTTATGGACTTTCTGCGCAATCCCATCGGTAACGATTCAATGAAAGATTTTGACATTAATGACCTCGAACCGGAGGCGTATGAGTATTTGAAAAAAACGGGCGCATTACAGAATACACCTATCGAACGGTTGGCTTACATGAATCCTCTGGCCATCGAGATTTATAAAGAGAACGGCATTGATTTATATTCGGAGCCGCTTGAGATTGCGGTTTGTGCTCAGCACAATAACGGTGGCTTTGCTGTAGACAAATGGTGGCAGTCCAATATACCGCAGACTTTCGTAATCGGCGAGATGGCTGGTTCCCACGGCGTAAAGCGGCCCGGCGGCTCTGCCCTTAACGCCGGCCAGGCTGGAGGCCTGCGAGCGGCTGAATACATTGTTAATGTCTATGGCTGCGACCTGCCCGACTATTCGGACAAGCGGTCCGAGATTGACCGGCAGTTAAGTGACATTGTCACCGGTTTTGAGCAGTATAAAAGCTCGTCCGGCTTAGATCCTGAAGAAGTATTAGAAGAAGTCCGAAGCCGTATGACCGCATCCGGGGGACATATTAGAGAGTTGAATGATGCTCAAAAGGCCCTGAAAGAAGCGGTCGAGCTTTACCAGAATATACAACAAAAGGGCTTAAAACTGAAAGATGCCAAGGCTATTGTCAGGGCGATCCAGGCCGAACATCTGGCGTTGACCAGCGTTGCATATCTTAAAGCGATTGTGGAATTGCTCCAGCAAGGCAGCGGCTCGCGAGGTTCGCATCTGGTCCTGGCCCAGGACGGTACTGAAATACATCCTGACGTGATTGATAGAGCCACAAACAAGCCTTTGAGGTTCAAACCTGAGAATCAATCGTTAAGAAGTTCAATCCTGCAGATTGAATACGACGAGAGTTCACCCGATCTGTTCCAGGGCAGAACTGTTGAATTAAGGCCGGCCTCCATTGACAGGAAGGCATTTGAGCCGGCCTGGCAAGATTACAGAGAGGGAAAAATCTACTCTTGATTCTTGATACTCTTTAAGTATCAAGGGACGAGAATCGAGCAACGAGATAAGAGGTTTATGATAGTTCAGGCGGTTAAATGGGTTGGCGGTGTTGACGGCTTTTTGGAGCTTGTGGATCAGCGGCGGTTGCCCGCCGAATTTGTTAAGTTAGAGTGCCGGAATATCGAGGCCCTTTTCGAAGCGATAAAGGCACTTGCCGTTCGCGGTGCTCCAGCCATAGGTGTTTCGGCGGCTTACGGGCTTGTTTTAGCTTTGCAGAAGTTGACTTCCTCCGATGGTTTGCAGCGGGGACTTAAAGTTCTGGCTCAGTCTGCCGAGTCTCTGTCGTCATCTCGTCCTACCGCTGTAAATTTGTTTTGGGCGCTGGAGCGGGTTCGACGGAAAGCCGGGGAGTTTGCAGGCTCGCAGCCGCAGGCTTCATCGCAAGAATTGTTGGAAGCTGTTTTGGCCGAGGCGAATACTATTTATCAAGAAGATGTGGAGATGTGCCAACGGATTGGTCAGAACGGTGAAACGTTTATAAAGCCAAATTCCAGTATTTTGACGCATTGCAACGCCGGAGCGCTTGCTACCGCAGGCCAGGGGACAGCTTTGTCAGTGGTGTTTGAGGCACATAAAAAAGGGAAAAAATTCACGGTTTATGTGGATGAGACCCGGCCATTGCTGCAGGGTGCTCGGTTGACGGCCTGGGAGTTGAAACAGGCGGAAATAGATGTTACGGTAATTTGTGACAATATGGCTGGGTGGCTGATGAAGCAGGGCAAAATAGATGCGGTTATAATCGGTGCCGACCGAATCGCAGCAAATGGTGATGCTGCAAATAAGATCGGCACGTACGGCTTGAGCATTCTTGCAAGAGAACACGGTGTACCGTTTTATATTGCTGCGCCGTCAAGCACGTTCGATTTAGATATAAACAGCGGAGTCGAAATACCTATCGAGCAAAGAGCTGCCGAGGAGGTAACGACGTTTGCAAAGACACAAATTGCTCCTGAAGGGATTAATGTGTACAATCCGGCTTTTGATGTTACAGAAGCGCGGGATATTGCCGCTATCATTACCGAGAGAGGCGTAATCGAAAATCCCAATGCTGAGAATATCTCTGAGCATTTGAGGTGATGGTCGAGGATGATTGAGGCAAAGAATCAAACTTCACAATTTTCTGAAGATAACACGAGCGAGCGACTCGGTGAGAGGTTGTTGCCTCGCTGGCGAAGACGTAATTCGTATTATTACAATTGGCTGGACAGAATTTATAGATTCGTTGTTCGCCCGAACAGCAGGGTTTTACATGTCGGTTGTGAATGCGGCGACCTGCTGGCGGCGGTTGAGCCGTCCGACGGTGTCGGCGTTGATGCAGATGGCGAGCTAATTGAGTTGGCAAAGAAGCGATTTGGCCATCTTCAGTTCCACACAGTTGACCCACATGAATTGTCCGCAGAATGCCTTACGACGGAACTCAATGAGAAATTTGATTATGTCTTGATCTGCAATTCGTTAGGTAAGTGGTATGACATTCAGCAGGTGTTGGAGCGCGTTCGCCCGTTAACTAAAGAAAGCACACGGATTGTAATAACCTATTATAATTATCTTTGGGAGGGTATTTTGAGCCTGGGCTCGCTTCTGGGGATTCGTCGGCCGTACTCATATCAGAATTGGCTTCCGCCGGACGACATTGCAAACTTGCTCGAATTGACCGGCTTTGATGTTATTCGAACTACCTCTTATCTTATGATGCCGAAACGCATCCCGCCGTTGACAACTCTTTGCAATTATTTTCTTTCTTTGCTGCCGGGGTTTCGTTTTTTCAATTTAGTGTATCTGGTGATAGCCCGTCCGGTGCCTAATGCTCTGCGTGATGAGGATTTGTCTGTTTCCGTCGTAGTACCGTGCAGAAATGAGCGTGGCAATATCGAAGATGCGGTCAAAAGAATACCAGAGATGGGTCGGGAAACGGAGATAATTTTCGTTGATGGCAACAGCACGGACGGCACGGCCGAGGAGATAGAAAACCAGATAGCAAAGAACCCGGAAAGAAATATTCGTTTGATTCATCAGGATAAGGGAGTGGGTAAGGGCGATGCGGTAAGAAAAGGTTTTGCCGCTGCCAAAGGAGATGTGCTGGTTATCCAGGATGCAGACCTGACGGCTCGGCCTGAAGATTTGCCAAAGTTCTTTAGAGCGCTGCGCGATGGTAAAGGTGAGTTCATCAACGGTTCGCGCCTTGTTTATCCAATGGAAAAGCGGGCTATGCGCTTTTTGAATCTCCTTGGAAACAAGTTTTTCAGCGTATTGTTTAGCTGGTTGTTAGGCCAAAGATTCAGGGATACCCTTTGTGGTACGAAAATGATTCGTAGGAAAGACTATGAGCTGATAGAGGCCAATCGTTCGTATTTTGGTGATTTTGACCCCTTTGGTGACTTTGACCTTATTTTCGGAGCGGTAAAGCAAAACCTTAAAGTGGCTGAGGTGCCGGTAACTTATCGTGCAAGAACTTACGGCAAGACAAATATCAGTCGTTTCACACATGGCTGGCTGCTGCTTAAGATGAGCTGGATTGCGTTTAAGAAAATCAAATGGCTTGGAAAGACGCGTTAGGCCGACGAATATGCCGAAAACGAGCGTTCTACCTAAACTAAAGCTGTTGCCTTACCGTGAATATGCCGGCGTGGACCGCGATGACCCACTTCGATTTTATTTCTGGCCAATCATAGGCAGGATGTATCGCCGACGAATTGAACTGTGTTTGGCTGAGTGCAAAGGCGGCCAGCGCGTTTTGGAAGTGGGTTTTGGCTCCGGCGTTACATTTCCGAATCTTAATGATAGTTATCAGGAAATTCATGGGCTGGACCTCAACGTCTCGGTTGAGGATGTTACGGCTGTATTTAAGCCAAAGCAGATTGAGGCGCGTTTGCAGAACGGCAGTGTATTATCTATGCCGTATGAGGATGATTTTTTTGATACTGTTTTGTTGGTCAGTGTTCTTGAGCATCAAAAGCCTTCTGAGCAAATCCAGGCCTTTCGGGAAATACGGCGAGTTCTAAAACCGGGGGGCCAAGCAATATATGGTGTACCGATTGAGCGCGGCTTGATGGTATTGACGTTCCGGTTATTGGGCTGCAATATCCGTAAGCATCATTTTTCCACAGAAAAGGATGTGTTCGATGCCGCTGACAGTGTTTTGGATAAGGTACGAGTTGTTCAGATGCAAAGTATTCCATCTTTATTCGGATCGGTCTATGAGATAGGGCATTTTGTCAAGGGCCGTTCTAAAGGCCGGCTATAGCCTTTAGGAAGATTAAATGGCTTGGGAAATTATGAAGATAATTGAACGGTTCAAGCTACCCGAGACAAGGTGTATCAAAGACCTTGACGACCCTGCCACTACCTTGTTGCACGCTGAGATTATACAAAAAAAGCCGTTTCTTAGAAAATTATATGTTGATTTCTACAAACAGCTTGAAAGGGCAGTATCTAATCCTCAAGGTAAAGTTCTTGTCGAGCTCGGCAGCGGCGCCGGCTTTATTAAAGAGGTAATCAGCAACGCCATTACGTCCGATATTCTTGAATTGCCGAATGTCGATAAGGTTTTCTCGGCCCTTGAGATGCCGTTTGAAAAAGCAAGCGTGGATGCTTTTTTTATGTTCGACGTACTTCATCACATAACTGAGCCGAGGGCGTTCTTCCGGGAGGCCTTGCGGTGTCTTAAAATTGGTGGCAGAATTGTTATGATTGAACCGGCAAATACATTGTGGTCAAGGTTTATATATAAGAATTTCCATCACGAGCTTTTTGACACGCAGGCAAAATGGGAGTCCGGATCCTTGCAAGAAGCAAGGCCTCTTTCAAATGGAAATGGTGCGCTTCCGTGGATAATCTTTTCGCGTGACCGAGGGATATTTGAAAACGAATTTCCATTTCTAAGAATCGTTAGGATGCGTAACCATACTCCCCTGCGGTATCTACTTAGCGGCGGCCTGACATTGTGTCAACTGGTTCCATCTTTTACCTATCCGGCTGTTAAAGCCATAGAATATGCATTGTTCCCTGTCAATAACTTGTTGGGTATGTTTCAGACAATAGAACTGGAAAAGGTTGAT
>CAYGBH010000162.1:0-8572 GCA_964348055.1 uncultured Pirellulales bacterium | reverse complement strand
TTATTAAGAGAAGCCAGACAGGAATTTGAGGCTCTCATTCCCAACATACCTTATGCTGGCGGTGACAGTCCTCCAGCCCTTAGACTATTTCCCGTCTGGGCCGCGATGGAGCTGGCGGTGTATAAGGCGATGAAAAAGCACGGCAAGACCAGCAAATAGATTACTAATAATTCTATCCAATGATTTAATAAATCTTTTCATTTTTTCTTTTTATTATGCTTCAAAGTTATTACTACATTTCCCTTTTTGTGTCCTTTACCATACTTACCCCTTAGAACTTTATATCTTCAACTTTTCAAACTATCAAGAACGCTAACGCAATAGTAATTCTTCCTGACCAGCTTTCCGAAAAGCAATTGGATATCTTGCGAAAAGGTGCACACAATTGTTCGATTCACAACTCGCTGCGATCGGATGTGAAAACAACCCTCCCCTTCGAAGTTGCATAAAAGATACTGATAAGGTGCTTGATTAATGATGGCTAAAAAGATACCCAATTTATCGTTTATGGTGCAAGACGGCAGGGAGATTCCGCGAGTGCCGACGAAGCTTTGCTTTGCGGATCGGTTGGGCGGCTGGAAGGTACGCTTGGCTATCAGACGCATGAAATACTCGGTCGAGCTAGGGATTTATGCGGTGGGCAATCCCGATGGCGACTCGGTTGTTCTTGTTTCGGCAAACTACAAATTAAGTTTTGATACTCTTCGCAGAGAATTGGCCGGACTTGACGCCTGGATAATGGTGCTGGATACTAAAGGAATAAATGTATGGTGTGCAGCGGGCAAAGGAACTTTCGGCACCGATGAAATAGTCCGCCGTATCGGCCTTGTGGAACTTGAGAGAACCGTAAACCACCGCAACATTATTTTGCCTCAGCTTGGGGCTTGCGGAGTGGCGGCACACGAGGTTAAGAAGCGCTGCGGTTTTTCGGTAATTTACGGCCCCATCCGTGCTTGTGATATAATTGCGTTTATTAAAGCCGGTATGAAGGCGACTGCGGAGATGCGTCAGGTGCGTTTTTCGCTTTATGACAGATTAGTTCTGACACCGGTAGAGTTTGTAATTGGTGGGAAATATTTGCTTTTTGCTATGGCGATTTTATTTATTCTGTCGGGTGTGAACACAGGCGGGTACTCAAGTGATTTAGCTATGAATGATGGTATTCGCTCGGCGGTAAATCTTTTTGCCGCGTACTTCGGCGGCGCGGTAATTGGCCCGTTGCTGCTGCCGTGGCTGCCGGGAAGAAGTTTTTCATTTAAGGGCTTTTCCGTCGGATTGATCGTGGCGGCGGTCTTGTTTTCTCTAAGACTCACAGGAGGCCGGCTTGAAACAATTGCCTGGATATTTTTGGTTCCTGTAGTATCATCATTTTTTACAATGAGCTTCACAGGGGCATCAACATATACTTCGCTGTCGGGAGTAAAAAAAGAGATGCGTATCGCCGTGCCGCTGCAAGTCGCTGCCGTGATACTTGGGATGGGGATGTGGACGGTTGGCAGATTTGTTTAGAAGGAGACCGGGATATGAAGGGACAGACATATCTTAAGAATGTAGTTACTCTTGAGCTGGATGTTGATAAATGTATAGGAAGCGGTTTCTGTGCTACTGTTTGTCCTCACAGGGTTTTTGAAATGAAGCAAAATAAGGCTGTCATTGTGGACGCGGACGCATGTATGGAATGTGGGGCGTGCAGTCTCAATTGCCCTGTGGAGGCGATTAATGTTAGATCAGGGGTGGGCTGTGCTGTTGCGGTTTTCAAGAGGTTGCTGAAAGGCGGCGAGGCAACCTGCGATTGTGAAAGCGAATAGGATGAGGGTGGTCGTTAACCCGAATCCCGGTGGGCCGGGATGCTTCTTTCTGCATGTTTAATCTATCTCTTGCCAAATGCGTTTTTTCTGGTTATAAGGTCATATTGAGTATTGCGTATGTTGCAGGGATATGCCTATGAAATTAAGTTGGGCTAATCGGTTTACGATTCTTCGGATATTGTTGATAGTTCCTTTTGTGAGCTGTATGCTGAAGATAAATGACCCTGAGCTTACGGAAACTTTGCGGAATGCTGTGCGGTACGGTGCGACTGTTATTTTCTTGTTTATGGCGATGAGTGATGCCCTCGATGGTTATTTCGCCCGCAAAAAAAAGCAAGTTACCAAGCTCGGCAGCTTTCTGGACCCGGTTGCGGATAAATTGCTTATCACTTCTGCGTGTCTGCTGCTGACCTCGCAGCGAGGGCACGTTGAAGATTTTTTACTGCCGGCGACGGTTGTGGTTTTGATAATCGGCAAGGACTTGTTTTTGCTCATCGGTTTTACCATTGTTTATCTTATAACCTCGCGGGTTCACATTGCTCCTGTGTTTATTGGCAAACTTGCCACTGCCCTGCAGCTGTCGATGGTGGCAGGAATCCTGATTGCTCCTGAGGTTTCCAGCCTTTTGCCAGCCTGGATTTGGTTCTTGCCGGTACTCTGGTGGTCGGCTGCGGGAACTGCTATTTTGGCGACTCTTATTTACATCCGCAACGGAAGCCGCTATATTGAAGAATACGAACAAGGCCTGGCGAACAATAGCCGTTAGACGGTAGTATTTAAAACCGGCAACCCTCGACTCGAAAGGCGAAACACAGGACTTAAAAATACGAGATACGAACGTGGCAGTAAAGTTTAGTGAAATACCGCAGGTTCTCGAAGAACTTCGACGGGGCAAAATGATTGTTCTTGTTGATGCTGAAGACCGTGAGAACGAAGGGGACTTGGTCTGCGCCGCCGAGAAAGTAACGCCTGAGATTATTAACTTTATGGCTAAGTTCGGTCGCGGTCTTGTTTGTCTGCCGCTAACGGCTGAGAAGTGTGATTCGCTGGGTCTGTATCCGCAGACGGTTGATAACACGGCCCGCTTCGGGACGGCTTTTACGGTCAGTGTTGATGCGGCCAAAGGTATAGGCACAGGTATCAGCGCCGCTGACAGGGCGCAAACGATTCAGGCAACGATTGCAGATGACGCTAAGCCGGGCGACCTTGTTCGTCCGGGTCATATATTTCCACTACGTGCTCGTGAAGGTGGTGTGCTGGTTCGAGCGGGACAGACCGAAGGCGCAGTTGATCTGATGCGCTCAGCCGGTCTAAAGCCGGCTGGTGTCATATGTGAAATTATGAACGAAGACGGCTCGATGGCACGAGTGCCAGAACTGTTGAAATTCTGTGAAAAGCACAATTTCAAGATTGCTTCAATTGCCAAGCTCATAGAATATCGGCTGCAGCGTGAGAGCCAGATCAAGCGCCTTGAGTGCGTCAATTTGCCTACCGACTACGGGGAATTTACGCTGATTGGATATGAGAGCATAACTTCCTCCGAGCCGCATCTGGCATTATGCAAAGGTGGTGTTGGACAGCTCGATGAGAATGGCAAATCCATCGAGTTCAATGAGCCGGTGCTGGTGCGCGTACATTCGGAATGTATGACCGGTGACTTGTTTCATTCGCAGCGATGCGAATGCGGTTACCAGTTGATAACCGCGATGAAGATGATTGAAGAGGCCGGCAGAGGCGCTTTGATTTATCTGCGTCAGGAGGGCAGAGGCATCGGCCTGACCAATAAACTGCGGGCTTATAAACTTCAGGAGCAGGGCCTTGATACTGTTGAGGCCAATCTACAGCTGGGCTTTATGGCGGACAAACGCGATTATGGGATTGGTGCTCAAATCTGTCGCGATTTGGGACTGAGGAAAATACGCATATTGACCAACAATCCCAAGAAGATTAGTCGCCTTGAGGTTTATGGTATCAAGATTGTTGAGCAGATACCTCTAAAGGCCGAGCCGAGCAAGCACAACATCGACTATTTGCGAACGAAAAAATACCGCCTCGGCCATATACTCGATGGGGATTTATAATATGAGAGTAGTTGCCGTAGTATTGCAGGTATTTTTCTTTGTATTTCTTTTGGTCGAGGCCGGTTGTGAACAGCCGCCGAGACGTTCTGAACTGCCCGCTAATGCTGATAGCAGTTTTAACAGCTTTTCTACTTATACTCGTTATGCCTCGGAGAAAATCGATATTCTTCCGTTAACTGAATTTGTTGACGTTGGCGATGCCGAGCAGTCCCAAATAAATCTTTACGTAAGTTTGTCAGACTCATTTGGTTCTCAGATAAAGTCACCTGGCATATTTCGTTTTGAATTATATGAAAGAGTTCTGCGTTCGTCTGAGCCGAAGGGTAAAAGAGTCGTTATTTGGCAGGATATTGATCTAACCAATCCGGTTAAAAATAACGACCACTGGCGGGACTTTTTGAGGGCTTACGAGTTCAATTTGCCTTTCGAGCCGGTAGGCAACCAGAGCTACATATTACAGGCAACATGCCTGTGCCCAAGCGGCAAGCGGCTTTCGGCTGAATTCGCCCTTAAAAGCATAAAATAACGTATTTCATATAGCGTATAACGCACGGGAAGCCCTGTTGCGTGATGTATAACGAAATGCCAAAAGTTCGGTGGGGCATATTAGTCAGGTGTCATTCAACATAAATCACCGACGAAACGTCCGGTAATAACAAACTTTGACCAAAAAGCCTTAATCTGCAAATATATTCCGCTATTCAGCCCCGTTTTTGCTTTATTTTTTATGGGAACTTTTTTAGGGTAATGGTGGTCTAATTGAGGAGAAAAGCTGTGACAGAAGCGGCAAATATGGATGCATATGCTTCTGATAGGCGTATCAGCATTGATGAGGTCGTGCTGGTTAAGCAGTGCCAGCAGGGCGATTCTGCGGCAATGGAGCGGCTTATTCTCAGGTATCAGAATCGCATCTACAACGTCATATTGAAAATATGTGCAGACCCAGACGATGCCGCGGAACTGACGCAGGAAACATTTGTCAAAATAATAGAGAATATAAATAAATTCGAGGGCAGAAGCGGCTTTTATACGTGGGCTTTTAGGATAGCTGTTAATCTGACCTTAAATTATTGCCGAAAAAACGTCAAGCTTGGTTTTAGGTCGTTGGATGCCGAGCAAGTTCAATACGATAGCCAGGCAAAGCAGCTATTGAGGCAGTTTCTAAGCGATGATAGTTCATTGGAACCGGCAGTGGTGGCTCAGAATAGAGAGATGTGTGAGATAGCTATTGAGGCGTTGAAGAAATTGGATGATGCACAAAGAGCCGTCGTTGTCTTGCGGGATATCGAGGGTATGGATTATGCCGGGATTGCAGAGGTGCTGGATATCAAGTTGGGCACGGTCAGAAGTAGATTGAGTCGGGCCAGAAGCAGGCTAAGACAGATTTTGGAGGCCATTTTGTAATGAAAGAAAATCCAGAAATCGACGAGCTGCTGAATAGCTTCATTGACGGAGAGCTGACAGCCAGGCAGCAGACCGAGGTTCAGCGGCTGATGGCACATGATGCGAAAATTGCACAGCGGCTGCGGCAACTGCAAAAGTGTAAGATGTTAGTGAGCTCTCTGCCCGTTGTCGAGGCACCGGATGAGATATTAGAGGATGTGAAAGCCTCGCTGGAGAAGAGAACACTGCTGGGTGAGCAGGAGTCAGATTTTGACGAGCGGGCGGGGGCGAGACATTTGCTGGTTCGCAAAGTCATGGCCGCCGCTGCTATGATTGGACTGGTAGCTGTTTTGGCGACTGTAGTTTATACAATTTTAGCTCCTGAACCGGTCTTGGAGGGGCCGGTTGCCATCGAAGGTCGAAAGCTCCCCGGAGAAATTGAGGTGGTAGCATCCGGGCCGAGCATGGTGGCAGTGGAATTTAACGGCAGGCTTGAATTGAAGACAAGTGACCTGGTTGCTGTTGACGCATTTATCAACAGGGCAATTGAGGATAACGGCCTTACAGCTTCCATTGGCCCGGCACGCGAGCAGGACAAAAGTGTCTATTCTTTGCGTTGCAGCCAGGACGGATTGAATCTGCTCTTGGCTGATTTGGACAGCATTTGGGAGAAGTTCGATTCGGCAACGTTGTCTGTCGAGACAGAAACCTTTGGCAGACAAGTAGTGGTTGAAGCGATTACCGCTGAGCAGATTGCCGAGATTGTCAATCAGGACAATTTGCAGAGGCGTGCCGAGGTAGCAAGAGATTTCGCGATGTTGAACGATACAGCCGAGCGTTTGCCGGGCAGAGAGATAATAGCTGGGATAGACGCAAGAAGCCGTAGTTTGATAACTATACCCAAGCCGGTCTTGACCTCGAACCAGAGGACGACTAAGAGACAGGCGGACCGGGCCGAAGATGAGCAAAAAGTAAATCTGGTTATTGTGGTTGCAGGCAGCGAATAATGGATTGCTGATTTTTCGCAAGCGGGCCGAACCGGGACTGACAACCAGAGAGTAAAGGAATGCTTGATATACAAAAGTGTTGTCTGGTGGTTGTTGATGTCCAGGGCAAGCTGGCCCAGTTGATGTATGACAAACAGGCTCTATTCAAAAACATCCAAATCCTCATCAAAGCCGCCAAAATCCTCAATATTCCAATTCTATGGTGTCAACAGTGTCCGGAGTCTCTTGGGCCGACAGTGCCCGAGATAGCACAGCTTCTGACCGACAATGAGCCGTTGAACAAGGCGGCTTTTAGTTGCTGTGGCGCCGAGCCATTCAACACTAAGCTAAACGAATTAGATCGACAGCAGGTCCTGCTGTGCGGCATAGAAGCCCACGTCTGTATTTATCAGACAGCGGTGGATTTGCTCCGAAAAGGCTATTATGTGGATGTGATTGCAGACGCTGTCTCGTCAAGAACGTTGGAAAACAAGCAGATTGGTCTTGAGAGAATGGCCGCTTACCGCATAAATATCAGTTGTACTGAGATGGCTTTATTTGAGCTGCTTAGGACCGCCGAACACCCCAAATTCAAACAAATCGCTGCACTGATAAAGTAATCTCGGCTTTCCTTGTTAATATAATTCTTTTTTTCTGCGTTTTTGCTGGTCAGAAGCGCGAAAAAAAAATGTAAATTTTTTTAATTTTTTCCTTGACGGATTCGACATCTGTCGAATAAACTCTAAAGATGTAGAATATGGAGGTATAAGATATGCCGAAGTCGAGAAAAATCAAGAGGGCACGCCGGGAAAAGCCAGCTGTGGAGCTAACCGAAGCCGAATGGGAAATCATGAAGGTGGTCTGGGGAAAGGAGCCTTGTGCGGCAGGGACCGTCCAGGAGGCGCTGGCCAAGAGCAGAGACCGGGCCTACAGCACTGTGAAGACCACGATGGACCGGATGGTAGAGAAAGGGTTTCTGGAAATTGACAAAATCCGCAACCTACAGCTTTTCCGCTCCTGCGTAAGTGAAGTTGATGCCAAACGGGGGGAGTTCCGCAAGATGCTCAAGCGAGCTTTCGATGGGGCCCTGACGCCGATGATGCAGTTCTTGATTGAGCATGAAGGCCTTTCAAAAGATGAGGCAGTACAACTGCGCAAACTCGTAAACAAAGCTAAAGGAGGAAAGACCGACCGTAAATAAATCAATAAATAGAATCGGAGGTCAAAAGATGAACGAGTTGGTTAATAATTATTTAACGGCTTTGAACGGTATTGGCCGTGGGTTCTGGGATTATGCGGCCGGTATATTTGTCCAGTCCGGCCTACTGATTGTTTTACTGTTGATTATTGATTTTTTGCTGCGAAAGCGAGTACGAGCAGTGTTTCGTTATTGTCTGTGGATGCTGGTATTTATCAAACTTGTTTTGCCGGCTTCTTTCACATTACCTACTGGAATTGGATATTGGCTGGGGGATTATTTACCAAGTGAAGTTTCAATGGCGAAGTTGGTGCCGCAGATAGAAGAGGCTGTGTCAGTCGCTGTTCATATATCACAGGAAGAGTATATTTTTTTAGATACGGCCATGATGAATGAAACGGCGGCTACAGGAATTGAGTTTGAGACTATTTGCTGGCAGGGATTAATATTTTTAGGCTGGCTTGTTGGGATGCTGGTTCTTTTGATATTGCTGGTTAAGCGGGTTTGTTTCGTCAGAGGGCTGATTGCTCAAAGCAGACCTGCAAATGAGAGATCGTTTGAAATGCTGGATGAATGTCGCTGCCAGATTGGTATTCGCCGAAATATTGAATTGAGATTGTCTGGCAATACGCTTAGTCCTGCTGTTTGCGGATTATTTAAGCCAATTATTTTAATACCAGCCGCCTTGCTTAAAAAGTTATCGCGAGAGAAACTAAAGGCCGTTTTGATTCACGAGCTTGCTCATATTAAGCGGGGCGATGGTTGGGTAAACCTGATGCAGACCATGTTACAGATTGTCTACTTCTACAATCCGTTTGTATGGCTTGCAAACGCGATGATTCGCAGGGTCAGAGAACAGGCGGTTGACGAAATGGTGCTGGTTACGCTCAGGCCGGAAACGAAAAATTACAGCAATATGCTGATTGATATAGCGGAAATGGCGTTTTGGAGGCCAAACTTCAGTTTAAGTATTGTTGGCGTAGTAGAATCAAAGAAAGCTTTAGAAAGGAGAATTAATCACATGTTAAGCAGACCTGTACCAAAAAGTTCAAAACTTGGATTTGTGGGATTATTCGCAATTGTTGTTATTGGCTCTATTATTTTGCCAATGGGTTA